>CAYMSY010000038.1:0-1478 GCA_964393195.1 uncultured Alcaligenaceae bacterium
AAGTCATCGAAAAAGTCGGCACCCTGATCGGCAAGATGACCTACGGCGTCAGCAAGGAAGCCGCCGTCGAAAACTACGAAAAAGCCCTCAAACTGAATCCCGAATCAGCCGTCGCCCGCACCGAAATGGCGGACGGGCTTTACAAGCTGTTTGGTGACGAGAAGATGAAGGACGTTGAGCGGCTGTACGAAGAGGCTGCGGCGTCTGAGCCGAAGGATGCGATGGAGTGCCTTGACGTGGAGGCGGCTAAGGCGGAGATGGACGATTAGTGGCCCGTTTCAAACGAATGCTCAATGGCACGGCGGGTGGTGTGATTGTTTGGACGCTAATTTTTGCGATCACGTTTGCCGTTGGGGTGATCGGGCAGTGGTTAGTGTTTAGTCGCGGCCACTTCCCTGATTGGTCGGTTATGTTGCGCTGGCCAATACTGTGGGTTGCTTATTTTTTGATTGGGCATAGTGTTGGGTAGCTAGTCGACTTGGGCGTTGACAATCGAACACTGCGGGGATTTGTAGGAGCGGCTCTGCCGCGACCCGCCCCGAGTGACTATTGCTGAATCGCGCCCCGGTAACCGTTCACTACGGCGTGGGCGTGTTTCCGTCACCGGACAGCTCTATCACGTGACCGCACGAACCGTCGAGCACTCGCAACCGTTTGCCGATCCTCGATCTGCTATCGCGGCTTGCCGCGCAATTCACTGGTATTTTCTTGAGCCGGCGTCGAATTGTTTGGCATGGGTGCTCATGCCCGACCACGCGCATTGGATCGTCGAACTTGCTGGCACGGACTCGTTGTCCAACACGATTGGTGCGCTGAAGAAGGCGATTGCGACTCAGGTCAATGTGACGCGTGGCAGCGTCGGCCAAACGCTATGGCAAGGCGGATTTCATGATCGTGCGCTGCGTAAGGAAGATGACGTAGTTGTCGTTGCACGCTACATCGTGGCCAATCCCGTTCGGGCGGGATTGGTTACACGCGTTGGCGACTATCCTTGGTGGAATGCGGTTTGGATTTGACGTTGCGGGTCGCGGCAGAGCCGCTCCTACAAGTGCGTCGTCAAGCCGCCTGCATCTTCAACGCCAACGGTGCTTCCTTGATCGGCATGTGAATCAGTGCCGCGCCGATGGCGAGGACGATGTCGATGATCCAGATGGTGTCGTAGCTGCCGGTCATGGTGAAGACTTTGCCGCCGAGCCATGCGCCGAGGAAGGCGCCGATCTGATGTGAGAGCATGACGATGCCGAATAGCGTGGCCATGTTTGCAGGGCCGAAGAATTTGGCGACCAAGCCCGCTGTGGGCGGCACGGTAGATAAGAACGTGAGCCCCATGAACGCCGCGAAGATGAGCATGACTGTGGCCGTTTTTGGCGAGGCGAGAAACACCATCACGCCCACGGCGCGCGCTGCGTAGACGAGCGACAGCAGTAACTTCATGCGCCAGCGACCAACGGCCCAGCGCATCGCGAGGCTGCCGACGA
>CAYMSY010000038.1:1492-1885 GCA_964393195.1 uncultured Alcaligenaceae bacterium
CGGTAATCCGCACATCGCAACCACATTCGGCAAATGCGTGGCGAGGAACGCAACGTGGAATCCACACACGAAAAAACCCGCTGCGAGTAGCAAGTAGTTGCGATCATTCAGCGCGCGCTTGATCGCCTCGCCGGTGCCTTCACGCGGCGTTGCAGGTGTGGAGCTGGCTATGGCTGACGGCGCGTTCGAATTTCCTTTCAGCACCCACGCCGCAGGCAACGCCAGCAACACAATAAACCCAAGAATTTGCATCGAAGTCATCCAGCCCGACATCGCAGTCAATCCCGCAGCGATAGGCGCCATGAGGAACTGGCCGAACGATCCACCAGCGTTGACGATTCCGGTCGCCATTCCGCGTTTTTCTGCCGGGATGAGGCGCGTCGTTGCCGCCAT
>CAYMSY010000038.1:1895-4737 GCA_964393195.1 uncultured Alcaligenaceae bacterium
ACCTGCGGCCAGCACGCCAATCGCAAAGATCAGTCCAATAGTCGTCGTCATAAGCGGCGTGAGGATCGTACCGAGTGCCACGAGACTCACACCAATCAACAGGACACGACCAGTGCCGATGCGATCCGCTGCGGCGCCGGCGAACGGCTGCGTGAGACCCCACCACAATTGCCCGAAGGCGAACGCGAGACTGATGTTGGCGATGCCAAGTCCGGTCGCGCTGTTTACATCGGCAAGAAAGAGCCCCATCGTCTGCCGTACCCCCATGGTAAGTGCAAACGTTCCTGCGGCGGCGAGCAGTACCAGCCAAACTGCATGCTTTTTGATGGTTTCGCTCATGCTGCATCCTTCTCTTCAATCTGCTCGGCTGACAGCGCTTCGGTCATGCGGTCAATCAGGACATGCAGTGCGATCACATCGTCCACACCCACCGTGTCGTTCAACTGCAGTTGTGCCTGTTTCCAGAGTCCCTGCGCCTGCGTACGCTTCTTGCGCCCGCTTGCAGTGAGCGAGAGTGCGTGGCTGCGCGCGTCATCACCTGCCTGCACTGCAACCCAGCCGGCCGATTGCAGCGGGCGCAGGTTGCGCGAGAGCGTGGAGGAATCCATGCCCATCGCCCTCGCGAGATCGCTTTGCGTGATGGGTCCCAGTTTTTCGATGTGAGTCAACAGGGAATACTGCGTGATCTTCAGACCGCATTCGGCCATCGCGTGATCGTAAACCAGCGATACGCGGCGCAGCAGCTGCCGCAGCTTGAAGTTGGTACAGCCGCGCGGCAGTGCCACGGGTTTTGATGAGCTCACGGTTGACCCTCGTGTTTCATACAGATTGTGATGCTTTGCAAAATAACATGCATATGCAACAATTGTATCTACATCAATATCAAGTGACAAACAGGACTGTTGAAATGACCCCAGAAGAAACGCTCCGACAGTGGCAGGAAGACGAGGCTATCGTGCGTGCACGCATTGGTGAGCGCGGCGTCGCGACGCCCCAGCAACTGATGGGACTGACCGGCCTGGAGCAGATGCAAAGGCTTCTCTCGGGTGACTTTCCGCCACCACCGATTTCCGAAACGATGGATTTCGCGCTGATCCGTGTTGAATTCGGCCGTGCCATTTTTCAGGGTAGGCCATCGGCAAAGCTGCTTAACCCGCTCGGCACCGTGCACGGCGGCTGGTATGCCACGATGCTTGACTCCGCCGTCGGTTGTGCCGTCCACACCGCGATGCCGGTCGGTCGTGCGTACACGACACTGGAACTGAAGCTTAATATTGTGCGTGGCATCTCGCTCAAGGTGCCGCTGGTGCGGGCGGAGGGCTACACCGTGCACGTTGGCAAGCAGGTTGCGACAGCCGAGGGGCGATTGGTCGGGGCGGACGGCACGCTTTACGCGCACGCGTCGACGACCTGCCTGGTGTTTGAGGTGCCCGCAGCGAAAGTGTGACCGGTGGGGTGCGATTCAATGCGCCTCGCGGGCGCGAATCCGGTGCTGGTTTGTATTGCGTTGAGGGCAGCTTTGCCGCGACGAGTATGCCGCTGACACACTCCCTGCTCAAACGAGCTTTGTGACTCGCGCTTGCAAGCGTTGAACGTCAATGCGCAAACGCTGAATATCTGATGCGAGCTGCGACACGTCATCGCGCTCTGCGACCAGTCGGGCTTCGTCATGCAGGTAGCGTTTGCCTGCTTCATGCAAGCTCGATTGTGCGTTCTCCCCCAGCGCCTTGAGCGCCTTGAAGAAACGCACCGCTTCGTTTGCGAAAATCGGTCCAACCAGGCGTTCTAGCTCTGCCTCCGCAGCCAGCGGCAGCGATGAAAAGGCCTTCGATATGTCTTGCAGAAGCGCGGCTTTACCCGATATTTTCGCGCTGCGCAGCGCGGCGTCCTTGCCCTGCGCAATCAGCGGCAGCGACGTCAGCGGGAATTCAACGCTGACCGATACTTCTTTCTCTGTCAACGTAGTGTCGCCGGCGACAAAGTCTCCCAAGTCAGTGATTTTCAGCGTTGTCGACAGTGGTGGCATTCGTACCTGCAGCGTCTCGCCGGAATGAGCCATCAGCAGTTTACGTGCCGCATCGTCGTGCGAAAGGAGCTTTGAAAGAGCGCGGGCGATCAAGGAAGAGGGGAGCATGACCAAATTATCTCTGGAAAAGAAAAAGCCGACGCAGGGTCGGCTTTTCATGAGTTGCCCGGGTTGTCAGGCTTGCTGGATACCGGCAAGCAACCAGCCCTTGCTGCCATCTACGGGTTTGATCAGATTCCACACTTCGCGGAAAGGAGACGCCATAACCATGCCATCTTCTCGCATCTTTCCGGTGAATTCGACGCTGGCCCAGTACTGACCGCGCTCAGTTTCGATGCCAAGCAACTGTGCGTGCAGCTCATCGACCTGCGTGGCTTCCTTGTTGCCGCCGATCACATCCTTCGCGATCTGGTTGTAGAACTCGTCAGTTGCAAAGTTGCGTACAGCGTCCAGATCACCCTTGTCGTTGGCGGACTGAAGCGTCATGAATTGCTTCTTGGCATTGTCTTCAAAGCCGGACTTGTCGAAGTCCGCTGGAATACCGAAGCCGCCACCGAGCCCGCTCGCCATCACGGGGGCTGCCGCGCCGCCTGCTGCAGCGCCAGCATATTGCATCGGTTCCGGTTGCGGAGTCGCACCCAGCGGCGATGCTGCACCGTTAGCTGCGAGCGGCTTTTTCATCATCATGCGACCAAACACGACAACCGCGATGATTACCAGACCCACGATAAGAAGCAGTCCCAGGAAACCACCCGCTCCCATTTTCGAGAAAAGATAGCCGAGCCCGATGCCCGCTGCGATGCCGGCCAGAGGGCC
>CAYMSY010000038.1:4837-14398 GCA_964393195.1 uncultured Alcaligenaceae bacterium
ACTGCGCTTCGCTGAGCTCCAACTGACTTGCCTCCGCCGAATTTCTTGGCGTCTGCGGTGACGGCGCCCAGCGCCATGGCGACAGCGATCAGTGCGGTGGAAACGGTTTTGAGCATAGATAAATCCTCCAGTTCGGGTGTCGGTTCGACACAGTCTGCAAATATGGCGCTAGTGTGCCTGTTTTCAAGTTTGTGAGCATCGGGATTGCCCGCCCATAATCTGATCAGGGATTTGTCGCCGTGGCCGTTACTTCAACCGGTAACCACGATGCACCGCCACAATGCCACCCGTGAGGTTGAAGAATTCCACCCGCTGAAAGCCTGCCGTTTCGAACATGGTCCTTAGCTCTTCCTGCGGCGGATGCATGCGGATGCTTTCGGCGAGATACTGATAGCTGGCCGCGTCGCCCGCAATCTTTGCGCCGAGCTTTGGCAGGATATTGAACGAGTACCAGTCGTAGGGTGCACGTAACAGTGGATTTGGGCGGGAAAATTCGAGTACCAACGCCCGTCCGCCCGCTTTCAGCACCCGATACATCTCGGCGAGGGCAAGCTCCTTGTGCGTAACGTTGCGCAACCCGAACGCGATCGTCACGGCGTCAAAGCTCCCGCCAGCGAACGGCAGTGCTTCAGCGTTGCATTGTGTAGTGGGGGTGACAATGCCGTGATCAAGCAAATTGTTGCGGCCTTCGGCAAGCATTGCGGCGTTGATATCGGTGTGCAGGACAAGGCCTGTTGCCCCGACCTGCGGCTGCATCAGCCTGATCAGGTCACCGGTGCCGCTTGCCAAATCCAGCACGCGCTCACCCGGACGCAGATTGAGCTGTGCAACGGCAAAACGCTTCCAGATACGGTGCAACCCGCCGGACATGGCGTCATTCATGACGTCATACTTTGACGCGACGGAATCAAAAACGCCACGCACCTTGTACTGCTTCTCGGCCTCAGGGACCGTCTGAAACCCGAAATGTGTTGTGTTCTTGTCGGGGGAAAGCTGTTCAGTCACGGCTGGCTCCCGCGCGCTCGAGGCGCGACAGATATTCGGTCCACAACAAATTCTTTTCGATGCACAGCTTGTTGAGATAGTCCCATGAGTAAATGCCGGAGTTGTGACCGTCGCTGAAGGTTGGTCGTACCGCATACATGCCAACTGGCTCAAGCTCGGTAATGTCAACAGAGCGCTTGCCTGTCTGCAGCACTTCCTGTCCGGGGCCGTGTCCACGAACCTCGGCGGATGGCGAATAGACGCGCAAGAACTCAAAACTCAGCTCGTGCTTCGCATCACCATAGGCAAGGCCCAATACATGACGCTTGCGGTCCAGCGTCAATTCTGTCGGGATGGGTGTGTCTGATTCGAGACCGGGCATGGCAGATAGTGATATGCGAAACGACTATTTTCGCAGAGCTTCGCCCACAACGGTACGCGCGGGCCAGGTCGCCAGTACGACCCCGGCCAGAGCGAACGCAAAGGCCACCGCGTGGGGGGGCGCAAAGTGCTCCCCCAGAAACACGACCCCAACGAGTGCCGACGTAATCGGTAAAAACACCGTAAAGATACCCGCCTTGGCTGCCGGTACCTTTTTGAGCCCGGTCATCCAGAGCCAGACGGTCCACATGCTCGCCGCCAATGCGTAAAGCACCAGTCCGCCCCAGATGCCAGCACTTACTACCGAGAAGTCAAATGACAGTGCTGACCAGACGCCCAGGGGTGTCACGAGGATCAATCCCCAGAGGTTGATGAGTGCGCTGATGCGTTTGGGCGACAGATTTCCTGTTAGCCGCTTGCCGATGACCACATAGCTTGCCTCGCAAAATACAGCGCCCACCAGGAGTGCCGTTCCCAGCAGCGAGGCAGATTCGGGGCTGCTGTGGTCGCCTGCGCTGCGTGACAGTGCCAGCACGACCACACCGGACACAGCAAGCGCGATCGCGACCACCATACGCATAGAAAGCCGCTCATGCAGGAAAAACCACGACAGCAGCGCGACCGCAGCGGGTATGCCCGCCATGATGACCCCGGCTGAAATCGCGCCGGCATGACGCACGCCGAACAGCATGCAGATCGAGAACAGAAAATTGCCGAGAAATGACTCGAGAAACAGCAGGTAGCGCGAGCGCGAATCAAGAGCCGGTTCAGTAGTGCCACGGCGAAGCCAGGTTGCCATCGCAACCGCCGCGATCCCAAAACGCAGCCAGGCCAGCAGGAACACCGGAAACACGGCGACCAGCAATTTGGAGAACCCGACATAGGCGCCGACGATCATCATGGCGCCAGCGAGGCTTAGATAAGAAAGCAAAGGAGAGCCCAGTGTCCATTGTGTGGCGGTTTACCAGCCGAACTTCAGTTGCGCGAATACGGCGCGGCGGTGTTAAACCGCGCTACCGCATCCGGCAAAAATGTCACTTGACCATGTCGAGATGCTCGAGCCCCGCAAGAATGTTGCGGCCCTGCGCTTCGTGGCCTTCCAGCTTGATGCGCAGGCGCAGGTCGTTGACGCTGTCGGCGTTGCGCAAGGCGTCTTCGTAGCTGATGTGACCCGCTTCATGCAACTGGAACAACGCCTGATCAAACGTCTGCATGCCCAGTTCGTTCGACTTTTTCATGATTTCCTTGATCTCGCTGACTTCGCCCTTGAAGATCAGGTCGGCGATCAATGGGGAGTTCAGCAGCACTTCAACCGCAGGCACGCGGCCCTTACCGTCGCGTTTTGCAATCAGGCGCTGCGACACAAAGGAGCGCAGGTTGAGTGAAAGGTCCATCAGCAATTGCTGACGGCGCTCTTCCGGGAAAAAGTTGATGATGCGGTCCAATGCCTGGTTGGTATTGTTGGCGTGCAATGTGGCCAGACACAAATGACCGGTTTCGGCAAAGGCGATGGCGTGATCCATGGTTTCGCGTTCACGAATTTCGCCGATCATGATCACGTCGGGCGCCTGCCGCAATGTGTTTTTGAGAGCGACTGCCCAGCTGTCGGTGTCGGTACCGATTTCGCGTTGGGTCACGATGCAGTTGCGGTGTTCGTGGACAAATTCGATAGGGTCTTCGATCGTGATGATGTGTCCGCGCGAATTGCGGTTGCGGTGATCGACCATCGCGGCCATTGATGTGGTCTTGCCGCTGCCCGTTGCACCGACGAAAATAACCAGTCCACGTTTGGCCATGATGATGTCGCGCAGGATCGGTGGCAACATCAACTCTTCAAACCGCGGGATCGTCGTATTGATAGTACGGATGACGATGCCGACCTGATTTTGCTGCATGAACGCGCTGCAACGGAAGCGACCAGTGCCCGGCGGGTTGATCGCGAAATTGCACTCGCTCGTGCGCTCAAACTCAGCGGCCTGCTTGTCGTTCATGATTGACCGGGCGAGCGTGAGCGTATGCAGGGGTGACAGTATGGTCTTCGAAACGGCCGTGATTTCGCCGTCCAGCTTGAGTGCCGGCGGGAAACCGGCCGTCAGGAAAAGATCGGAGGCCTTGCGCTGCACCATCATCACGAGCAGCGAGTTCATGAAGGTAGTGGCTTGTTCGCGTTCCATGGTTCTGTTTCCTTCCGTCCGCTGAATCAGGCGAACATTTCCGGTTGCCGCGCGCTCAGTCGCGCTTCGGCAGGCGTGATCAGGTTGCGCTTCACGAGACCTTCCAGGCATTGATCAAGCGTCTGCATTCCCTGGCCGAGACTGGTTTGAATGACCGAGTACATCTGGGCGATCTTGTTTTCGCGGATAAGGTTGCGGATAGCCGACGTACCAATCATGATTTCATGGGCTGCAATTCGGCCCGAACCGTCCTTGCGTTTGAGCAAGGACTGTGAAATGACCGCGACCAGCGATTCCGACAGCATCGAGCGGGTCATGTCCTTTTCCGCCGCAGGGAACACGTCGACGATGCGGTCGATGGTCTTGGCGGCAGATGAGGTGTGCAGCGTGCCGAAAACGAGGTGACCCGTTTCCGCGGCTGTCAACGCGAGGCGAATGGTTTCAAGGTCGCGCATCTCGCCGATCAGGATGATGTCCGGATCTTCACGCAGTGCAGAGCGCAGTGCGTTCGCGAACGACAACGTCTGTTCGCCCAACTCGCGCTGATTGATGAGGCATTTCTTGCTTTCATGCACAAACTCGATCGGATCTTCGACCGTAAGGATGTGGCCCATGATGTTTTCGTTGGCGTGATTGACCATCGCCGCCAGCGTGGTCGACTTGCCGGAACCGGTCGGGCCGGTAACGAGCACGAGGCCCCGCGGTTTCAGTGCCAGTTCCGCGAAGATTTTTGGCGTAGCGAGATCTTCGAGCGAAAGCACGCGCGACGGAATGGTCCGGAATACCGCAGCGGCACCACGATCCTGATTAAATGCATTGACGCGGAAGCGGGCGAGGTTTGGAATCTCAAACGAGAAGTCGACCTCAAGGTTTTCTTCAAACACCTTGCGCTGCGCGTCTGACATGATGTCGTACACAAGGCTGTGCACGTCTTTATGTTCCATCGCGGGCAGGTTGATGCGGCGAACGTCACCGTGGACGCGCAGCATCGGTGGCAAGCCCGACGACAGATGCAGGTCGGACGCCGTATTCTTGACCGAGAACGCGAGTAGCTCCGCAATATCCATCCCTATAATCCTTTTTCTCATCACGCCCGCTGTCGCAACGCGAATCTCGCGTGGCTGCGGGTCGGCCCCCGGCTCATCGCCTGCCTTATTGCATGACATTGCCATTATGACCGCAAGCTTCCCGGCTTCGCAAGCGAACGAGCGCCTTGCAAACGTGCAATTGCGTATCCGCGCAGCCGCGCAACAGGCAGGGCGCAATCCCGGCGAAATTGCCCTGCTGGCCGTAAGCAAACTGCAGCCCGCAGAAAAAATTCGCGAACTCCATGCGGCAGGTCAAAGGGCGTTTGGTGAAAACTATGCACAGGAAGCCGAGAGCAAGGTGACGGAGCTTTCTGATCTGCGGGATATTGAATGGCATCTGATCGGTCCGCTGCAGTCGAACAAGACGCGCGGAATTGCCGAGACGATGCATTGGGTGCATTCGGTGGACCGCCTGAAAATCGCGGAACGTTTGTCGTCACAACGCCCTGCCGGTCTCGCGCCGCTCAATCTGTGTGTTCAGGTGAATATCAGCGGTGAGGATTCAAAAAGTGGTGTAGTGCCGGACCAGGCACTGGCCTTGGTCGACGCTGTGAGCAAATTGCCGCGAATCCGGCTGCGCGGCCTGATGGGCATGCCGGAGCCGGGTATTGGCGAAGTCGCGACGCGAGCCCAGTTCCAGATGCTGCGGGCATTGTTCATTGAGGCCAGCACGCGGACGACGGGTCTCGACACACTGTCGATGGGCATGTCGGATGATCTTGAGATTGCCGTTGCCTGCGGCTCAACGATGGTGCGTGTTGGCACGGCGTTGTTTGGGGCGAGGCCAGCGAATTGAAATCAAGGAAAGTAGCGTGAAGAAAATCTGTTTCGTTGGCGGCGGCAACATGGCTACGGCCATGCTCACGGGGTTGCGCAAGAGCCATCCATCACTCGACTGCCACATCATCGAGCCATTCGCGCCGGCGCGTGAAAAGCTCGCTGCCTTCGGCGTGACGGTGCATGAAGCCGCGAACCGCGCCGCCGTTGACGGCGCCGACGCCGTGGTGCTCGCCACCAAGCCGCAGGTGCTGAAAACGGTCTGCAGCGAACTGCTGCCCTGCCTGCACGGCGAACTGATCGTGAGCATTGCAGCCGGCACGAGGAGCGGAACGCTCAGTCGCTGGCTCGGTGGCCATGCGCGCATCGTGCGCACCATGCCGAACACCCCCGCGCTCATTGGCCAGGGCATCACCGGGCTCTACGCAGCGCCGTCACTGGACGCGAACGATGTTGCGACAGCGACTGAGCTGATGTGTGCGACCGGCGTGGTCGTTCGCGTCGAAAGTGAGGCGATGATTGACTCGGTGACGGCTGTGTCCGGTAGCGGTCCGGCTTACGTTTTCCACTGGATCGAGTCGATGCTGGCCGCCGCGAAGGGCGTTGGCTTCAACGATGCGGATGCCCGCACGCTGGTGCTTGCGACGCTCAAGGGCGCGACCGCGCTGGCGGAAGCCTCCGACGAATCACCCGCCGTGTTGCGCGAACGCGTCACCTCGAAAGGCGGCACCACTGCCGCAGCGCTTGCCGTGATCAACGAGCGCGGTGTGCAGCAGGCGTTGATCGACGCCGTGCGTGCGGCACGCGATCGCGGCGCCGAGCTGGGTGCGCTGCTCGATAGCGAATAGGACGTGTTGGCCGGTTCTGATCCCGTCTGGCTGCGGGAAACGGCGGACGGCGTCGAAATCACGCTCTACGTGCAACCCGGTGCGAAGAAGACCGAGATCGTCGGCGAGTTCGACGGTGCGCTGAAGCTGCGGGTGCTGGCGCCGCCGGTCGAGGGCAAGGCGAACGCCGCAGTTCTGGCGTTTATTGGCAAACGCTGTGGCGTCAGCAAAAGTGCCGTTTCGCTCATTTCGGGCGAACTGAGCAGGCATAAACGGGTGCGAATTCAGGGTGTCAGCGCGGCCCTGATTTGGCAACAGCTTTCAAAAAAAATTCCTTGAAATTATTGTTCCATGCGGGTTAATGCCTAAAAGTGCGTCAAGTCGATAATTGCCTGAAAATGCCGCTAAGCCCTTTGTGAGCGTCATTTCAGTGAAAAGTTGTTTGATGAAATCGATGCCGTTTCAGCGACAAATGCCCGCGATTGGACGCGGCGACGGCACAGTTGATTGTCCGTTTGCGCCATAAAACGCACTGTCAACACAATTGTGATCGTCGCCGGGGAATCGCGTTCACTTCCGCTATGCTTTTGCCGATCGTCTGCGCTGCCGAAGGGTGTCAATGCCACCGACCGAAACGCTATCAAATGGCAACGCTCGGGCCAATCTCGCTTCCGGCGGGGAACGTCAGGCGCTCGCGGAGACGCTTTACGCCGAGATGCGCCGGATCGCCCAGGCATTGTTTTCCGGTGAAGCGCCGGGGCATACGCTCTCCCGGACCGCGTTGATCCACGAAGCTTGGATGCGGCTGGCAAAACAGCCAATGCCTTCGGCGCCGACCGATTTTCTGCGGCTTGCGGCGCATGTCATGCGCAATGTGCTCGTGGACCACGCGCGGTCGCGCAACGCGATCAAACGCGGAGGCGATGTCCACGTCACGAGCCTGGATCACACCGTCAGGCATTACGCGAACGCCTGTGCTACCGGCCTTTACATGGCCGACGGTGATACTGCGGCGGCGCTGCGCGTTGCCCATGAACTTGATCTGGAGACCCTTGATCTGGCCATCGCCGCGCTGGAAGAACAAAGTCCCCGTCAGGCGCAGGTGGTTGAACTCAAATTCTTCGGCGGACTCGGCATTGAAGAGATTGCAGCCCAGCTCGACATCTCGGCCTCGACGGTCAAACGGGAATGGGCCGTCGCACGCCTGTTTCTGCTGCGCGAACTGTCGGAAGCACAGCGCCGGGACGGGGAGATGCAGAACTGAGCCCATTTGTGGGCGTCTGCGCTTTATGGGCATGAACAAGCAACGCGTTTACCCATGAGCCGGCGCATTCCTCTGGACGAAGCGACGTGGTCGCGTGTGGGCGAAGTGCTGGACGAAGCCCTGGCGATCACCGACAGCACGGCGCGTCGGCAATTTGTTGACCAGACCTGCGCTGGCGATGCGCGGCTGCGTGACGAAGTGCTGTCACTGCTCAATGCTGGCGATAGTGTCGATATCGCCTTGCCGGCGACCCGCTGGATCGAACATCAGGTCGGTGTGTCCGCCGCGTTGCGTACCGCCCCCGACATGTTGATTGGGCAGCAGCTTGGGCCCTGGCGGGTCGACGCGGTGATCGCAGTGGGTGGCATGGGCGTGGTCTATCTGGGCAGCCGTGCTGATCACAGTTTTGACAAGAACGTGGCTATCAAACTGCTGCCGGGCGACGCTGCAACGCCCGAGCTGGCAGCGCGATTTGAGGCTGAGCGGCGCATCCTCGCCACGCTGGACCATCCCGGCATTGCACGACTGATCGACGGCGGCAGCGCTGCGGACGGAACGCCGTGGCTGGTCATGGAGTACGCCGAGGGCGAGCCGGTGGACCGACATTGCGATCAGGGCAAACTCGGGCTTCAGCAACGACTGAGCCTGTTCATGGCAATCTGCGAGGCAGTGCAGTTTGCGCACCAGCGCCTGGTGGTCCACCGCGACCTGAAACCCGGCAACATCCTCGTCACTGCCGACGGAAATGTGAAGCTGCTGGACTTTGGTATCGCAGCGATCGTCGCCGATCCGTCGCGCGAATCCGGTGAATCAGCGGGCGTTCTTCAGGCGATGACACCGCTGTGGGCAAGTCCCGAACAACTGAACGGCCAGATCGTCACGACGACCAGCGACATCTACTCCCTCGGCGTGCTGCTTTATCGCTTGCTCTGCGCGCAAATGCCCTATCAGTCCAATGCGCGCGACACGGTCGCGCTAGCGCGGGAGATCAGCGAAGCCGATCCGATTCCGCCAAGCCATCGCATTGCAGACGCAAGTACGGCTTCGACGACCGCCACCGTGCCGTACCGCGCGCAATCGGTTCAGGGCGATCTTGACGCTATCGTGCTGATGGCAATGCACAAGCAACCGCAGCAGCGCTATCAAACCGTGGCACAGCTCGGCGACGATATCCGTCGTTTTTTGCGTCAGGAACCGGTGCTGGCACGCGGTGATGCGGTGAGCTATCGGGCCGGAAAATTTGTGCGACGGCATCGTGGTTCAGTCGCTCTGGCGGGCGCCGGGTTGCTCGGAATCCTGCTCGCGTCGGCGACGGCGCTGTATCAGGCCTCGGTCGCCAACGATGCGCGTCAGCGTGCCGACGCGGAACGCAACCGCGCCGAACGCAACCTCGTACGCGCACGAAGACTTGCGAACGATTCGCTGTTCGCCGTGCACGATTCGTTGCGCAATGTGCCGGGGACCACCACGGCACGGGCGCTGGTCGCGGAAAAGGTCTCGCTCGCACTCGACGAGATGGCGCGTGACGCCAACGGTCGCGATGTCGAGCTGATGCGCGAGGCGGGATCCAGCTGGAGCCGGCTGGCCATCATTCAGAGTCAGACCGCAGGCGCCAGCACCGGCGAACCGCGCAAGGCTGATGGCAGCTTCCGCCGTGCCATCGAGATGCTGTCCACGGCGTTTGTTGCGCAACCGCAGCACCCGGAGACCGCTACCAGTCTGGTGCGCAGCCTTCGTCTCTACGGCGTTTATCTGGCGACGCACGGCCGGGTCGCCGAAGCGCCCGTGTGGTTGCAGCGCGCGGTCACTGTTGCTGCTCCGTTTAGTCAGCCCGGCCCGGAGACACGGAAGTTGCGCATGGAGGCCTCCGCCGCTGCCAGCAGCCTCGCTTTTTACGCTCGCCCAACAACACCTGCTGAAATAGCGACGCGTCGCATCCATGCCGTGTCGGCGCGCGATGCGCTGGAGCGACTGGACACCGAGACACTGACCGACGGCGAACGATCGGAACTGGACGACTATCGCATCTATCTCTACGGAACGCTGGCGCGCGCGGCGCACACGGG
>CAYMSY010000039.1:0-9201 GCA_964393195.1 uncultured Alcaligenaceae bacterium
GCTCGACGAGGCGCTGATCCGCGAGCTCGCGAACTCGCACGATGTGCTGGTCACGGTCGAAGAGGCGAGTGTTCAGGGCAGCGCTGGCAGCGCGGTTGCCGAATTCGTCGCCGGCGCCGGGCTCGGCAATCGTGTCGTTCAAATCGGTTTGCCCGACAATTTCATCGATCAGGGCGATCCGGCGTTGATGCTGGCGTCTGTCGGGCTCGACGCGGTGGGTATTGAGGCTCGGATTCGCGAGGCGCTGGCGTCAGCCGGATAAAAATCGGATACAACTTTTGGTTGAGTGCCTTTCTGCGTAGGGCTTAGGCCAGAGAAGCGTCGTTTGTCGAGTTTCATGGAAATCGACTTCCATGCCGCAGTCGGAAAGGCTTTTAGGGAAAAGTTGATACCGAATTTCACGCTCCGGCGTGACCGTCAATGATCGAACCGATTGGCCGCCCGTCATTGCGCGAACATCGCGGCCCGCAGCGCTAGCTTGATTCCAGCAAATCCGCGTGTTGTCGCAGCTTGCTCCAGTCGGCTGCTGTCTCCGATCCGGGCACAGACGCAGCCGTCAGCAAGCGCTTCGCACCGATGCCGCGTTCATGCGCGAAGGTCAGCACCTGTTCCGCCGCATCCAGATGACCGGCCTGCAATGCCCCGCGCAGCAGGGCCTTGAGCGCCGTCGTTACACGGCCGCGATAGTGTCCGGCGCGTGCTTGCGCCCACTCTTCATCGATGCCGAACAGACAATCGCCGCGATACAGATCAAACAGCCGTGCGATGTACGCCGCGCGCTCTTTCTGGCCCACGGCGTCGTCCGGCAGCGCCTCAAGATGCGTCTCCAGCGCCATCACGTCGGTCCATACGCGCTGTCGATTCAGGTGCAGCCAGCCGCCGCGCCGCTCTACCAGATCGGCCTCCGTATGCATGCGACGCAGGCGCAGCAGCGTCACGCTCAACGCGTTTTCGGCCTGGTCACCATCCTGCCCCGGCCACAGCGCGTCCGCCGCGAGCGCGACCGGTACGCCCTGCGCGCCATGCGCCGCGACCAGCATCAGCAGATTCATCGGTTTGTTCGACGCCTTGCCAGCGCCGCGTCCCTCAGCACCCAGCCCGTCACAGCGAAAACCGCCGAAACAGCGCAGACTCATCGCCCACGGCCAGTGCTCATCGGCCCATGCCGGCGGCGTGACCGGAAACGCCTGCAATGACGAGCGTGCAAACTCGGTTTCGATGCCTTCGCGCAACGCCAGCGCGCAGACGGCGGCGCGCGCACTTGGGGTCGCGATGAAGAAATTGATGGCAGGGATGGCGCGGACTGCCGAGAGGCCGATGCGCAGGTATTCGCGCAGCGCCTCGCTCGATGAGGCGTCAGCCTGATGCGTGAGCAGCGCCCGCGCCAGCGATGCGTAGCCACGATAGGTGGTGGCATGTGCGGTGTGCGCGGCGGCAACCAGCTGTTCATAAATTTCCGCAGCCATGCGGTAGTCGCGTCGCGCCAGATAGACGCGAGTTTCGGCGATGCGGTACACGGTGGAGACGCTCGGCGGGCAATCGGCGGCTTCAAGATCGCGCAGGTTGTGCGTCACGTGCAGCAGCGCGCGATCCGGGTCATCCTGGGTATTGGCGATGGTCGCCGCCATCATGTTGTAAATCACGCGCTCCATCGGCCGCCGGACGTGCATGACGCTCAGCATGTGGCGAATGTCGAGTTCGGCCTGATCAAGATTGCGTTCATACAGCGCCTGCTCGACGGCCAGCCGCGCGCGGCGGAACCGCAGATAGGGCGAAGGACAGGCCGCGAGGTGATCATCGAGCGCAGCCAGTGCAACCTTGATCCGCGAACGATCGGTAAAGTGCAGGTGCAGCGCCCAGGCACCGAGCCAGGCGCCACGCAGATACTGCAACCCCGGCGAGGCCCGCGAAACATCGCCGGCAAACGTCTCCATGCGGGCGTGCAGGGCCTGCGCGGCGGCGGGGTTTTTCGACATTTGCAGCCACGGCAACAGGGCACCGGCCGCCAGCGCCAGCTGCACCGGGTTGTCCGCCGTGTCGAGCAGCGACTCCAGTCGCTGACCCAGCGGCGCCAGCGTTTCATTGGTGTCGCCGCGTAACAGTGCGCAAACGACGGCGCCCATCGCCCGGGCCAGAGCCAGTCCGCCACTGGTCGTCGCGACAGCAACGCGGGCATCACTCTCTTCAAAGCGGCGGATCCATTCCTGCCAGCCGGTAAAGCGGCTCCAGTCGACCAGCATGAAGGCCAGCGCATGCGCCGAGAGCGCAACGCTGGTTTCGTGGTCGTGGGTGAGCAGTGCCTCATCGACGGCGGTGGTCAGGCGATCAAGTACGTCGGGCGGGTCGCCGCAAACGATGTTCTGCGCGGTTTGTTGCCACGTGACATGCCGTAGCCGGGAAACGGTAGAGACAGACATGGGATCGATCAAGACAAACAGCCGCCGCAGGTCCAGAACGTCGGTCCGGAGCGGCAGGCAACACAGAGGGTCAGGCTATCACGCTTTGTAATCCAGTTGTATGCCCGTGCCGCCTATCGTTTCACGGTTAACCATCGCGCGCTCACGCAAGCCAGGATTCACGGCGCGGTTGCGCGCTATCCAGACGACCCGAGCGGTCCGAACCAGTCAAGAAAATGCACCAATATCTATCGTTTTTCCCCCGTGTTGGCCGTCGCTTCGCGATTAGCCTGTTTGTGGCGACCGGCCTGTCCGGTGTCTGCTTCGCGCCCCTTTCGCAGGCAGCAACCATTACTGTCAATTCAACGGCAGACAACGTCGCCAACGACGGCGCCTGCACGCTGCGTGAAGCCATCACGGCCGCCAACACGGACACCGCGTCGGGTGCCGCCGCTGGCGAATGCGCGGCGGGGTCCGGTGCCGACGACATCGTCTTCAGTATTCCCGGTGCCGGTGCAAAGCTGATCGCAACAACGGCGGCACTGCCGGTCATCACCACCACGGTACGCATCAATGGCTTCACCCAGGCCGGTGCCAGCGCCAACAGCAACGGCCCCGGACTCGGCAGCAATGCCACCTTCATGATCGAAATCGACCACGGCGCTGTGGCCAACAACTACACGTTGCAGATTAGCGGTGCCGGCGCCTCCAATTCCATCGTCGAAGGCCTCGCACTGAGCCGTAGCGCCAATTCCGGATGTTGCGCCAATATCGGCCTCTACATCACGAATGCGAACGGCGTCTGGATACGCGGCAACCTGTTCGGCACCAACGTGACCGCGACCACGGTCAAGGGGTTTCAGGATCGCGCGGTGTACATCGACAACAACACCAGTGGCGTGATCATCGGTTCCAGCGCAGCCGCGCTGGTGCCGGCTTATCGCAACGTGTTTGCGGCCGCAGGTACCGCTATCGGTTCCAGTGGTACGCCCACCGCGCTGACTGTACGTGGCAATTTCGTCGGCACCACGCCGGCTGGCAATGCCGCGCTTGCCGCATCCGCAGTCGGCATCGGCATCTGGCTCGACAATGCGGTCGGTGCCTCGCTGGTGTCGGACAACGTGATCGCCGGCACCTCGCAGGGCATGCGCGTGCGCTTCTCGAACGGTGCCATCATCGAAAACAACCTGATCGGCGTGGCCGTGAACGGTACTTCCGCCTTGGCCAATGGCAGCGGCATTGCCATCATGGAAACCAATGGTTCGCCGTTTACAAATCTCACCATCCGCAACAACACCATCGCCAACAACGGTGGTCCCGGCGTGACCGTAACGCGGAACAATGTTGCCAACGTGGTTCGCGGCATCGTCATTTCGCAAAACGTCATTTACAGCAACACCGGCTCCGAGATCGACCTGGCCAACAGTGGATCCGCCGACGGCACCACGGCCAACGATGCACTCGACACCGACACCGGCGCCAACAACCTGCAGAACTATCCTTTGCTGTCATCGGCCGCCGGCAATGGAACCACGGTATCAGTGCCGTTCACCTTCAACAGTGAGCCCAACCAGAATTTCGTGCTCGAATTCTTCCGCGCGCCAGCCTGTGACGCATCGGGCAACGGCGGTGCCGCGACTTATCTCGGACTCGTCAATGTGACGACCGATGCGGCCGGCAATGCCAGCGGCACGGCGAATCTGGCCTCGGCCCTGACCAGCGGCGCCATCAGCGCGACGGCAACCCACGCGGTCAACGGTACCTCGGAATTTTCAGCCTGCGCCACGCTCAGTGCGGCTGTCGCCAACGTCACGCTGACCGTCACCAAGTCAGGAACCGGCAGCGGCACCGTGACTGGTACCGGTATCAACTGTGGCGCCGACTGCTCGGAGTCGGTCGCGCCCAATACCGTGATCCTGCTGACTGCGACGCCAGCCGTCGGTTCGACCTTCGTGGGCTGGAGTGGCGGCGGTTGCAGCGGTACGGGCACCTGCAGCATCACCGTGAACACCGCGCAAACCGTGAATGCACAATTCAATCTCGCGTTCGTGCCACCGGCTGCAGCGGTGACGGTGCCGACACTGCATCCCGCCGCGCTTGCGCTGCTGGGCATGTTGCTGTTGCTGGTGGCCGCTGCGGCGACCGGTTCGTTGCCGAAATCGCGCCGGATGCCGTGAGCGGCTCCGATGTACTGATCAACCATCAACGTCAATCCAGTGAGGAATTCATGCGTCCCATCGTCAATTTCCGTCTGCTCGTGCTCAGCCTTGGGCTGCTTGTCATGACCCAGGCGGCCGTCGCCCAGTCAACGTCCGCTGCGCTTGCGCCAGCGGCGGTTGAAGAAGTGCTCAACCAGAGCCTCACGCAGAAAAAAGGTCTGTCGATCTATGTTGCAGCTCAGGTCATCAACGCGATTTTCGTGAAGCGGGTCGATGCCAACACCATCGAGGTGCGTAACCAGACCTTCGGGCGTATCCTCATTCGCATGGACCGTATCGACGCCATCGCGATTTCCTGATTTCACGAATAGAAAACCCGGCTGGACGTCATGTCCTGTGGCCGGGTTTCAGGTCACGCATCACGCGTGACGCGGGTAACGAACGTTTACGGCGCGTAGAAGTAATAGCAGCCGAACAGCGTCTGCGCATTCTTGCCGCGACCCGCTTCCATCAGTATGACGGTCTTGTCCTTGGCCAGCTTGCGTTCGCAGGTTTTCGCACCATCGTCGACGCCGCAGCGGTCAAACGACTTGCCCATCTGCTGCTCCATGCTCGTCTTCACGACTTCAAAGCTGGCGCTGGTGAGCACCGAGAAGCCGACGCCCATGCCGACGCTGTCCGGATACATGCGGACGACCGGGTGCCCCAGCACTGTGGTCGGGCGGATCGGCAGGTAGAACGGTTCGCGGTCCTGCGCGCGGTACTCGGATTCGAACTTCGCGCGGAATGTGTGGCCGCGCCCCGGATTCTGCTTCCAGTCGGTCCAGGCTTCCTGGCACGTGGCGAGGTTCACCAACGTCGCATCGTCGGCAGCGTGAACGGCGGAAAGTGGCAACAGCGAGGCAAGCAAGGCGCCCGCAAGGATTCGTTTGGTCATGACTATCGTCGGCAACATCGCGTTGCCATGTGTGGGATGAAAACAGCAACGATAGTGGTCAGCGGCGTACAGCTGAATTACAGCGCAGGCGATGCGGGCAATGCATCGAAAAAAATACTTACAACCCGCTGCTGGCGATGAAATTGCGCATATCGGCTTTTTGCTTGAAGCCTTATTGCAAAGGGCATGGACCGCGATAACGTAAAAAGTCGACTATTGATGAAATTGGCTCTTATGCCCCTTGAAATAAGGGTTTCAGAAAAAAGCTGTCAAGGAAAATACGGCGATCGTCGGGTCAGGAAGGCGTCGTAAAACGTCGTCATCACGGCGAACTGATAATCCGCGTTGGCTTTCTTGGCGAAGCCGTGGCCCTCGTCTTCGGCGAGCAGGTACCAGACCGGCTGCCCGTTGCCGCGAACCTTGCGCACGATCTGCTCGGCTTCGGAATACGGCACACGCGGATCGTTTTTGCCGTGACTCACCATGAGCGGCAACCGGATTTTTTCGGCATGCGTCAGCGGCGAAATGCTGTCGAGGAATTTGCGCATTTCGGGGTCGCGCTCATCGCCGTACTCGCTGCGCCGAAGTTCGCGCCAGTAGCTCTCGGTGTTCTCCAGAAAACTCACGAAACGCGAGATGCCGACAAAGTTCGACACCGCCGACAACCGTTGCCCATACATCATGCCGCAGGCCAGTGCCATGTAGCCACCATAGCTGTCGCCCATGACCGCGACGCGATTCGGATCGAGCTCCGGTTGCGCATGAATCCAGTCGAGCAGCGCGCCGATGTCCTTCACCGGATCCTCGCGACGCTTCGCGTTGTCGGCCTCAAGGAAGCGGCGCCCGAAACCTGCCGAACCGCGCACATTCGGATAAATCACGGCGTAACCGCGTTCGTTGATCCAGTAATTGATGCGTCCGCGAAACCCCGGCCGCGCCTGACCTTCCGGGCCGCCGTGAATGGAGATGATGACGGGGCGTTTGCCCGGAAATTCCTTTGCGTTCGGGCGATGCAGAAAGCCCGTGATGTGCATGCCGTCAAAGCTGCGCCAGGCAATCGGCTCTGCCTCGGCAAACGGCCGCTTGACGCCGGTCACCGGCGGATGCTGCGTCCAGCGCGTGACCAGCCCGGTCTCCACGTTCAGCGAAAACACCTCGCCCGGCGAATCCGCCGACTCGATGCCGAGCGCCAGTTCGCGGCCGTTGCGATGCCAGACCGCCGACGAAATCAGCCCTGCGGGCAGCGTCGGGACCGACATCGGCTTGAGATCGCCGTCGTAAAGCTTGAGCTGGTTGTAGCCGTTCTGGTTCACCAGCACAGCGACACGTCTGCCACCTTTGGCGATCGACCAGTCATCAACGTCGTACTCGAATTCTTTGGTCACCCATTGCCGGTCGCCGGTCTTGAGGTCGATTCGCGTGAGCTTGGTAAAGTCGCCATCCAGCCGCTTCCGGTACAGCCAGCGATCGCCGTTTTCCGCAGCCATGGCTGCGGCGGCACCGACTTCCGTCCGTTTGCCACTGGCAAGATCAAGCAACCACAGCTTGCTGCTGGTTGATGACAGATATTCGCTCAGGATCAACCGGTTCTCGCGGTCCAGCCAGCGCAGCACGCGCCAGCTCGCACCGGGCAGGCTCGCGAGCTTGAACCGGGCTTCCGGCTGCATCGGATCAACGGCGACGACATCGGTGGCCGCCTGTTCCCGCTTGCCATTGCGATCAAGACTGCGCGCCAGCAGGATCACCTTGTCGTGCGCAGAATTCCACGGCCCCAGCGTGTTCAGCTCCCCGCTTGGCGTAATCGGTACTTCGTGCTGCGTCTTCGGATCGAGCCGATAAATCTGCGTCGCTTCATCGCCGCCAACGTCACGCGACAGCAGGATGTATTCGCCGCGCTTCGGCTCAAACACGGCTGCCCGCACCGGTTCGCGGCCACGCGTGAGCTGCTGCGCCCTGCCCATCGGGCTGGATTGCAGGAACAGTTGCGTCGTGTTGCCGGCCCGCCGCAGGACGAGCATTTCCTGTTCAAGCGGATGCCAGCCGGCAAAACGGGTCGGCGTGAATTCGCCATAGGGCGCGATTTCCGCTGCCAGTGACTGGTGGATGGCCGGTACACCGTCTGCCTTCATCGAGGACGGTGGCGCCAGCACGGAAGGCGGCTGCGCGCCCGCACGCGAGACGGGCAACAAAAGGGGCAGCCCCGCGACCAGCGCAGAGGCAAAAATCAGCCGCATACAATCAAACGCGTGAACGCGTCTACTCCTTCTTTTACCGCTGCCGCGGACCGGTCGTCGCAAACGCCCGCGATTGTGCCAGAGCCCGCATCCGATGGGGCTGTCGCCACTTTGAGACAAATCCGGACGCTGCCAGATCATCTGGTTAACCAGATCGCGGCGGGCGAAGTCATCGAACGACCGGCCGCAGCACTGAAAGAGTTGCTGGAAAACGCGGTTGATGGCGGTGCACGGGCGATTGAAGTGGAACTTGTGGGCGGCGGCGCTGTGTTGCTGCAAGTCACCGACGATGGCTGCGGCATTGCTGTCGACGAGTTGCCGCTGGCGATTGCGCGGCACGCCACCTCCAAGATTTCGACCTTCGACGATCTTGAATCGGTCACGAGTTTCGGCTTCCGCGGCGAGGCGCTGGCTTCGATTGCATCGGTATCCCGGTTGTCAATCACCAGTCGCCCGGTCAGCGCGACCAACGCCTTCCGTTTCAAGGTGGAGGGCGGACAAGGCGAGACGCCCGAGCCCGTGAGTGCGCGTACAGGCACGACGGTCACGGTGGCCGAACTGTTCTTCAACACCCCGGCGAGGCGCCGCTTCCTGAAATCGGAAGCAACCGAATATGCACACTGCCTCGACGCCGTGCGCAGACTTGGCCTCGCGCGCAACGACATCGCGTTGCAACTGACGCACAACACGCGTGCAGTGCACCGCTGGCCGGTACAGACGTGGCCGTCGCGCGTCGCGGCCGTGCTCGGTGCAGATTGGGTCAACGCGGCGACCGCCGTGAGCGCCGATGCTGGCGTGCTGACCATTGACGGATTTGTGCTGAAACCCAACAGCGCGGTTGCCAACCGCGACGCGCAGCATCTCTACGTGAACGGTCGCTGGGTCCGCGACAAGGTCGTGCTGCATGCGATTCGCGACGCGTTGCGTGACCAGATGCATGGCGGTTCGGCGCCGGGCTTTGTTTTGAAACTCACACTTGATCCGCGTGCGGTTGACGTGAACGTTCACCCGGCAAAGACCGAAGTACGCTTCCGTGACTCACAGGCGGTGCACCAGTTTGTTCGCCGCGCCGTGGAACGTGCAATGAGCGGCAGTGCGGCCACGCAACCGGCGGTGTCGGCGGCGCAGAAATTGTTCGGTGATCGGGCGGCGGTCGATTCAGCGCTCTCGACTCCACAGACGCCGTTGCAGCCGTCACAGTTTTATCCGCAACATTCCGCACCGCTCGACTTGTCAGTGTCGGAACGCATCACGCCACACTTTTTCCGCCCGCTCGCGGACATACCCACCGGCGCAAACGTAGCGGCGCCAACTCGACCACCTGATCGCCTGCCGGAGACGGAGTATCCGCTCGGCTTTGCGCTTGCACAATTGCACGGCGTCTACATCCTCGCGCAGAACGCGGCGGGCCTCGTGCTGATCGACATGCACGCCGCGCACGAGCGCATCGTTTACGAAGGCCTCAAGGCACAGGC
>CAYMSY010000039.1:9301-14334 GCA_964393195.1 uncultured Alcaligenaceae bacterium
TTGCTGCGCGAGATGGAAGCGACCGAACGGTCTGGCGAATGCAACCACGGGCGCCCGACCTGGTACCAGTTGAGCCTCAAGGAGCTCGACGCCCTGTTTCTGCGCGGTCGCTAGTGCCGCTGCCAGTCGTTCTTCTGGTTGGCCCGACGGCGTCTGGCAAAAGTGCGGCGGCGATGACGCTGGCGCAGGAGTTCAACGCCGAAATTGTCAGCATCGATTCCGCACTGGTTTATCGCGACATGAATATCGGCACTGCGAAACCGTCTGCTGAAGATCAGGCGTGCGTGCCACATCACCTGATTGATCTGATTTCGCCGATGGAATCGTATTCAGTTGCCCGCTTTGTAACGGATTGCCGCGCCGCGATCGACGCCATTCATTCTCGCGGCCGACTGCCTCTGCTGGTTGGTGGCACCATGATGTACGCGAACATGCTGGTCAACGGCATGAGCGAAGTTCCGCCATCCGACCCGGCGATTCGTGCCGAATTGACCGCGCAGCGCGAACGCGACGGGATCGCTTCACTGCACGCAGAGCTCGCTGCCGAAGACCCTGCCACGGCGCAACGGTTGCCGCCAACTGATACCCAGCGTATCGAACGCGCGCTTGAAGTCTGGCGCATGACCGGCACACCGCTGTCGTCGCTGCAGGGGCGCCGGGTTCCGGCGCTGGCCGACAGGGACTACCTGATGCTGCGCTGGTTGCCGGCGGAACGCGCATGGCTGCACCGCCGCTGCGAACAACGACTCACTGAAATGTTCGCGAACGGCTTTGTTGCCGAAGTGGAAGCGTTGCGTGCGAAGTATCCATTGCGTGCAGATCTGCCGTCGATGCGCTGCGTCGGCTATCGTCAGGTGCTGGACGTACTGGAAGGTCGGGCGACGCAAACAGAACTGTTTGACCGCGCACTGTTTGCCACTCGCCAGCTGGCAAAACGGCAGGTGACCTGGCTTCGCGGATTCGAGGGCGCTGCAGTGCAAACCGTTGAGTGCGATGGTGCCGATGCGCTTCGCCAGACCCGAGAGTGGATTCAAAGTGCGATTGAAAAAGTGCAAACAGGGGCGGGCGCATGAAAGGCGAGTCCATCTGGTATGCGCCCCAACGTGGCCTGCAATGGCTGGTGCGAGGCGTGCTGACGGCATTCGTTCGGGCACAGGTCTTCCCCGATCCACTGAAAATCAGCGACGATGTACCGGTCTGCTATGTGTTGCCGCGACCTTCGGTCAGCAATGGCGCGATGCTGGATGCATTGACGCGCAGTCGTGGCGTTCCGCCCTCGCATGCCCCGTTAAATGCCCCTGCTTTGTATGAGAGGCATGCATTTTTTCCGTTGCATGATGATCGCAGCGGCGTTGCCGCATCACGCCTGACGCGGCTGGTCGATGCCGTGATCAGCGCAACGGTGGCAGATGTACGGCTGATTCCCGTGAGTATTTTCTGGGGGCGCGCTCCCGAGCGCGAAGAGCGTGAAGGCAGCACCACGCGCAGCCTGCGCTGGCTGCGTGTGTGGGCCGCTGAGGGCTGGGGTGGACGCTCGCGCTTGCGCAAACTGTTTGCGATGATCGTGTTCCGCCGCGCCGTGGTTGCCAAATTCGGTGAGGCCATTTCGCTGCGCGAAGTCATCAGCGTGGCGCAGCTCGAGGGGCTGGACCGCGAACGTATCCTGCGCCGTATCGCGCGCCTTCTGCGCACGGAGTTTCGCACCGAGCGGGAAGCTGCGATTGGTCCCGATCTGTCGCACCGACGGACGCTGCTCGCGAGCATCCTGCGCGAACCGCGTGTCCGCGCGGCCATTGCGCAGGAGGTGGTCGACAAGAAAACAACGGAAGCCAAAGTCGAGCGTCGTGCCGAATCAATCGGCCGTGAAATTGCAGCGGACTATTCGTACCTGCTGGTGCGTTTCATGGAGCGCCTGCTTGGACGCCTGTGGAACCGCATATATGAAGGCGTGGATGTACGCGGCGTTGAGCGGCTGCAGGCGCTCGCCAAAGACAACACGCTGGTCTATGTGCCTTGTCACCGCAGTCACATTGACTATCTGTTGCTGTCCTATGTCGTGCACAACGCAGGACTGACGGTGCCGCACATTGCCGCCGGCGCCAACCTCAATTTGCCCGTCGTCGGCGGCATTCTTCGCCGCGGTGGCGCGTTCTTTCTGCGTCGCTCGTTCAAGAACGATGAGTTGTACGGCGAAGTGTTCTCGGCCTATGTTCATGAGGTACTTAAGCGCGGTTTTCCGATGGAGTATTTCGTTGAAGGCGGGCGTTCACGCACGGGACGCATGCTGCAACCAAAGGCAGGACTCATTTCGATGACTGTGCAGAGTTATCTGCGCGAGCATTCGCGGCCACTGCTGTTCGTGCCGGTTTACATCGGCTACGAGAAGTTGATGGAAGGCGGCAGCTATACGGAAGAACTTGCCGGTGCCGCCAAGCGCAAGGAATCCATATTTGGCCTGATCAAGGCGATCAACGACTTGCGGCATCAGCACTACGGCGCCGTTGGCGTGAGCTTTGCGCGACCCATCGCACTCGGTGAGATGCTTGATGCCGAAGGTGCGAAGGACATGGATACCTGGCTCGCCGACAAGAATCTGCGCCGTCGCGCGCTGACCGATGTGTCACGATTCATTGCCGAGCGCATCAATGGCGCCGCCCACCTGAATCCGGTCGCGCTGGTTGCCACCGCGCTGCTGGCGACACCCAAGCACGCTGCGGACGCCGCACAACTGGCGAGCATCGTTGAACGCCTGTTGCGTCTTGCGACCACGGCACAGACTGCACCGGATCTCGCGGCCACGACGCTGAGCGGTCAGGAAGCCATCGCCTACACCGCACGACTCGGCTATCTCACGCGAAAGTCGCACGCGCTGGGCGATGTCGTGATGGCCAGCGAGCAGGCGGCGGTGTCGTTGACCTACTTCCGCAACAACGTCTTGCATTGCTTCGCGTTGCCGGGGTTGATCGCCTGCCTGATTGTGCAGTACGGGGTCATCGGTCAGACAAAACTGGCGCGGCTGGCGCGTGAACTGTACGTTTTGCTGGAATCGGAACTATTCCTGCCACGATGGCATGAGACGGCCGACGCTGCATCCGACGGCGAAGCGTTCGCCGGCACCAACATATCCGCCACTCCGGCATTCGAACCATTTGACCGCACCCTCGCGACGCTGGTGTCCGATGGCTGGATCAGCCGCGAAGCCGAGGCCAACGTCATCACCGCGTCGCCACAGGGTACGGATAGCGCGATGCATCTGGAGGTCCTGGCTTCGACCATGCGCCCAACGCTGACCCGCCATGCGCTGATGCTCGCGCTGGTCGTGCGCGGCGAAAGCGGCGCTCGCAGTCGCGAGGCGCTGGAAACCCTGTGTCAGCAAGCGGCGCAGCATCTGGCCATGACCCATGTGTTCAACGCGCCGGAATTCTCGGACCGAACACAGTTCCGCTCCGCATTTGACGCCTTGCTGCGAGCCAATCTGGTGCGTCTTGATTCGGCAGACTGCGTGCACTTTGAGCCTTCACTGATGACGCGCGCCGAAGACGCATCGTTCCTGCTGCCGCCCGATACGCGTGCCGCCGTACTGCGCGCGGCGCAACGGCAACCGGCGAAGGCCGCCGCAAGCGCATAAAATCATCAATTCGCCCGTATCACCGCGCGGGCATGAAGATTTTGCAATGGCTGGCCGCACGCTCTACGACAAACTGTTTGATTCCCACATCGTTCGCTCCGAGGATGACGGGACCGCCCTGCTGTACATCGACCGCCATCTGGTGCACGAAGTGACGAGCCCGCAGGCATTTGAAGGGTTGAAGCTCGCGGGTCGCAAGCCGTGGCGGCAGGCATCAATGGTCGCCATGCCCGTCCACAACACGCCGACCACGCCGGGATTCACCGCGATTCTTGACCCGGTATCGCGGACGCAGGTAGAGACGCTGGACGCTAATGCAGCGGAACTGGGACTCACGTATTACAAGATCGGCGACATCCGTCGTGGCATCGTGCACGTGGTCGGCCCGGAGCAGGGGGCAACGCTGCCCGGCATGACGGTTGTCTGCGGCGATTCGCACACGTCCACGCATGGCGCATTCGCGGCACTGGCGTTCGGCATCGGCACCAGCGAAGTCGAGCATGTGATGGCCACGCAATGTCTGCCGCAGAAAAAATCGAAAGCGATGCTGGTGCGTTGCGATGGGCGCTTGCCGACCGGCGTGACCGCAAAGGATCTCGTGCTCGCGATCATCGGCAAGATCGGTACCGCCGGCGGTACCGGCTACGCGCTGGAGTTCGGCGGCGAAGCAGTGCGTTCGCTGTCGATGGAAGGCCGCATGAGCATGTGCAATATGGCCATCGAGGCTGGCGCTCGCGCGGGCATGATCGGTTACGACGCGATCACCGAGGCCTACATCAAGGGCCGCCCGTTTGCACCGAAAACTGCGGAGATGTGGGACGCTGCGACCAGACACTGGCGCACGCTCAGGAGTGACGATGACGCGGTGTTTGATCACACGGTCGTGATCAACGCCAGCGAACTGATTCCGCAGGTCACCTGGGGGACGTCGCCGGAAATGGTGGTTTCGGTGGAGGGCCGCGTGCCTGATCCTGACAAAGAGAAGGACGCGACCAAGCGCGAAGGCATCGAGCGCGCACTGACCTACATGGGCCTCACGCCGAATACGCCGATTAACGAGATCAAGATCGACAAGGTGTTTATCGGTTCCTGCACCAACTCGCGCATCGAGGATTTGCGTGCCGCTGCCGCCGTGGTCAAGGGCCGTCGCCGTGCTGACAATGTGAAGCTTGCGATGGTGGTGCCCGGTTCCGGTCTCGTGAAGGCGCAGGCTGAACAGGAAGGCCTCGACAAGATATTTCTCGCGGCCGGTTTCGAGTGGCGCGAGCCAGGATGCTCAATGTGTCTCGCGATGAACGACGACCGGCTCGGCCCGGGCGAGCGTTGCGCGTCCACGTCCAACCGCAATTTTGAAGGCCGTCAGGGCGCCGGCGGCCGCACCCATCTGGTCAGTCCGGCGATGGCC
>CAYMSY010000040.1:0-14316 GCA_964393195.1 uncultured Alcaligenaceae bacterium
TGCCGAAGAGCGCGGACAATCGGAAGCCATTGGCCGCAACCTGCTGGAAATGGCAGCGTTCAAGTGCCCAATCATTGTCACCATCATCGGTGAAGGCGGCTACGGCGGAGCGCTGGCTGTGGCCGTCGGCGACGTCACCATCATGCTGCAATACGCGACCTATGCCGTGATTTCTCCGGAAGGGTGCGCTTCGATCCTGTGGAAAAGCGCGGAGCGCGCACCGGAGGCGGCCGAAAGCCTTGGCATCACGGCGGCACGTCTCAAATCTCTCGGGCTGGTTGATCACGTGGTTCCGGAACCGCCCGGCGGCGCGCATCGCGATCCGGTGGCGATGATGGGCAACCTGAAGGCGGTGCTGGCAAGCGAACTTGCGCGCCTGACCGCACTCACGCCCGAGAAGCGCCTGAGCGCGCGAAGGGCGCGACTGGCGGGATATGGTGCCTTCAAGGTGCAGGACTGATATTGACGCAGTCACGGCGGCAGTAGCCGAGGCCGCGACGCGCTGGACCGCCGACACCCGCGTTTGCGTCGCGCTGTCGGGCGGGGTCGATTCGGTCGTATTGCTGCATGCGGCTGCGGCCGCCCGGACAGCAACCGCGCCGTGGAGCCTGAGCGCACATCATGTGCATCACGGTTTGAGCCCGAACGCTGATGCGTGGACCAAACATTGCGAAGACATCTGCGCGAAGCTTGGCGTGATGATCACGGTTGAGCGGGTCGCCGTTGATCGCAGCGCCCGCGTCGGTATTGAGGCCGCTGCGCGTGAGGCGCGCTACCGCTCGCTCGGTCAGGTGAACGCCACAGTCGTCCTGCTGGCCCATCACGCCCGCGATCAGGCGGAAACATTGTTGCTGCAACTGCTGCGCGGCGCCGGGCCGGCGGGACTGGCGGCGATGCCGGAGCACGCGGCGCGCTACCTGCGACCCTTGCTGCGCGTGCACAAGGCCGACGTGCTCGCTTACGCCAGTGCACACGCGCTGGCCTGGATTGAGGATGAGAGCAATTCTGACGCCCGTTTCGCCCGCAACCGGCTGCGACACGACGTCTGGCCGGCATTGGTACGGGCGTTCCCGTCAGCAGAAACCACGCTTTCGCGCGCGGCCGCACATCAGGCCGACGCTGCACAACTTCTCGATGATCTCGCCGGTGTTGATGCTGCCGGTTGCATCGTCAACGCCGCCTTGAGACTCGACGCCTTCAACGCCTTGTCACAAGCACGTCGTGCCAATCTATTGCGGCACTGGTTGGCACGACAGGGCGTACCGGCGCCGGCCACGCACACTCTTCATGAATGGCTGCAGCAATTGCGCAGCGACAAGGCAGAACAGGCGATTCAGCTGCGTCTTCCCGCCACGGTCGCGCCCGACGTTTCGGTGCGCGCCTATCGCGGCCTTGCATATGTGGTGCATGAGCAGACGCCATGGCCGCCGCGAGACTGGAGCGGGGAAACCGATCTGCGCATCGACGCAGGTGATGCGTTCTTTGGGTCGCTCAAGTTCACGCGCAGCACGGTGCCAGAAGCGATTCGCGCACCACGTGCCGGTGAGCGCTGGCGGCTGCGCCGACGCGAGGACGGCGACCGTGTTGCGCTGTCCGGCAACTCCGGGCATGTTTCACTCAAGAACATTTTTCAGAACGCGAATATTCCGCCGTGGCGGCGCGAGCTGTGGCCGCTCTTGACCTGCGACAAGGAAATCGTCTGCGTCGTGGGCATTGCGACAGCAAACGCATTTAAAGTTCCGGCGTCGGAAACCGGCCTGCTTTGCGAGTGGAAACCCGCATGGGACGGGCTTTCCGGTTCGTAAAATCGTTCCATCGTCAACAAACGCCGCACGCGCGCGTTTGAACGTCGCTACACCATAAAAAACATTTGGAGATGAGTGTCATGTTGAAAAAAGTATCGATGCTGGCCGCGATGATCGGCTGCGCGCTGGCCAGCGGCGCAGCGCTCGCGGCGTATCCGGACAAGCCGATCACGGTGGTCGTGCCGTTCGCGGCGGGCGGTCCGACCGACGTCGTTGCACGCACCCTGTCACAGGCAATGGGCACACAGCTTAAAGGCTCGATGATTGTCGACAACACGGGTGGCGCCGGCGGCACGATTGGCGCGGGAAAGGTCGCACGTGCTCCGGGCGACGGTTACACGCTGCTGTTCCATCACATCGGCATGTCCACCGCGCCCGCGCTGTACCGCAAGCTTGACTTCAAGCCGCTGGAAGACTTCATCCCGATTGGCGCAGTAGTCGACGTACCGATGACGCTGATTGCCAAACCGCAGACGACGCAGACCAATCTCAAGGACCTGCTGGCCTACGTTCGCGCCAACAAGGACAAGATCAATCTCGCCAACGCCGGTGTCGGCGCAGCCTCGCACCTTTGCGGACTGCTGTTGCAAAACGCGATGAAAACCGAGCTGACAACGGTACCGTTCTCCGGTACCGGTCCGGCGATGACCGCGCTGCTCGGCGGCAACGTTGACATCATGTGCGACCAGACCACCAATACGACCGGTCAGATCAAGGGCGGCAAGGTCAAGGCTTTTGCAGTCACCAGCAAAGGCAAGCTGGCCAACTTCCCGGAACTGCCAACCTTGGGCAGCGAACTGCCGGGCTTTGAAGTGGGCGTCTGGCACATTTTGTACGCGCCGAAAAACACCCCGGCTGACGTCGTGAGCAAACTGCAAACAGCGCTGCAGGCAGCGATCAAGGATCCAGCCTTTGCAGCAAAAATGAAGGAACTCGGCGCCGAAATCATGCCCGCTGAAAGACAGAATTCAGCCGGAGCCAAAGCGCTGCTGCAGGCCGAAATCAACAAATGGGCACCGATTATTCAGGCAGCCAAAGCGTACGCCGACTGACCGCAACCGGATGACGCGGCGCCTTCGGGCGCCCGCTATCGCGAACTAAAAAAGCCGCATGACTCTGGTCTGCGGCTTTTTTGTTGCTTATTCTCCGCCGGTACCTGTCTTGGCGGTCGTGGTCTCGTCGTCTGGCTTTTCAAGTAGCTTGGTCAGGCACCCGGCACAGGTAAACACTGTGCGCCCACCGACTTTGCGTGTTTTTCCGCCACGGATAATGGCGGGTTGCTTGCAGGTTCCGCAAAGACGGGTCCAACTGCCGGCCACCGAACGCTTGCGCGGTGTAGCCGTTTGTTGACGAAATTTGGCGATCTGGTTCGGATCGAGCATAGACATCAACACCCTGTGTTTCGCCTTTTCACACCACCAACGCGCCAAGTCGTGTAAAAACTTACACGTTTTGGACGGCCGGCGTTGCAACAAAGCGTTGTATTTTCAACGGCCTATATTATGTCTCAAAAGCCGTTTCTTTTCCACTCCCGCATCATGAAAACCAGACAAAACCCGACGCACGGCTTCATCCTTCCGCTGCTTTTTATCCTCATGGTGATCGCGATCGTTGCCGTCGGATACGGTTATTTTGTGTGGAAGTGGAGCTATTCCGAGGGCGAGCGCGCGGGCGTGGTGCAGAAATTCTCGAAAAAAGGCTGGCTGTGCAAAACGTGGGAGGGTGAGCTCAATATGGTCGTCCTGCCCGGTGCACTTCCGGAAAAATTCTTTTTTACGGTCTGGGATGAAAACGTGGCAGCCGCAGTCAATCGCAATGTCGGCAAGCGCGTAGCACTACACTACGAGGAAAAGGTTGGGCTTCCCACCAGCTGTTTTGGCGAGACGCGCCACTACATCAAAAAAGTCGCCCCACTTCCGGAATAGCGGGCCAGTAAACGCTCATAGTCTTCCGGCGTGTCGATGCCGGGAGGCAGAGGCTCATCGACGACAGCGACGGCAATGCGATAGCCATGCGCCAGCGCGCGCAGTTGCTCCAGCGCCTCAAACCGCTCCAGCGCCGGCACCGATAGCTGCGGAAAACGACGCAAAAATGCAGCCCGATAGGCGTACAGGCCGATATGCCGGTACATCGGAAGCGTCGCGGGCAGCTCCGTCCGTGCAACCGACCACGCATCACGCGGATACGGGATTGGCGCGCGACTGAAATACAGCGCCTCTCCGGCGTCGCTGATTACACATTTGACGACGTTCGGGTTGAGGGCGTCGCTGATGTCGTGAATCGGATGACACAAGGTGGCCATCGCGGCTGCCGGATTGGCAGCCAGCAAGGCTGCGACCTGGTCAATCACCGCCGCCGGAATCAGCGGTTCGTCGCCTTGCACGTTGACGACAATTGCGTCATCGTCCAGGCCAAGCTGCTGTACGACCTCGCTGAGCCGGTCGGTTCCGGTTGCGTGGTCGTCGCGGGTCATGACGTGCGCCACGCCAGCCAGCGCGCAGGCTGACGCGATACGTGAATCATCGGTGGCGACGATGACGCGCCCGGCTGACGCGAGCTGGGCACGCTCGGCGACACGAACAACCATCGGTTTGCCGAACAGGTCAATCAGCGGCTTGCCCGGAAAGCGTGTTGATGCAAACCGCGCTGGAATGACAATGGTGTAACTCATCGCGACAAACGCCCGCTCCGGGCCGCGCCGGTCACCGCAATCACGACAATGATTCCGCCTCTTCCGGTGTCAATTTGCGCGCTTCTTCCTCGAGCATGACCGGAATGTCGTCGCGAATGGGATACGCGAGGCGGGCCGACTTTGAGATCAGTTCCTGTTTGGCCTTGTCGTAAATCAGCGGGCCCTTGGTCAGGGGGCATACCAGAATTTCAAGCAGTTTCGGGTCCATGGGCCTCTTCTTCATTTTCGGAATATCCGCTGCGCACGGATTGCATCAGGCGCAGCAGCTTGCGCTTGCTCTCCGGCGCCAGGTGCACGGTCAACGGTACCACCCACATGCGACGGTCAGCGAAGTCGCGACATTTGGCGGCATCTTTCTCGGTCATCAGGATCGGGCGATCGCCCATATTCGCGAAATCGGAGCTGCGAAACGCGTGATGGTCAGGAAAGGCGAACAACTGGCCCGGAACGCCGGCGCGTTTGAGGGCGTCGGAAAACTGGCGTGGATTGGCAATGCCGGCAACCACCGCCGGGCGCGATTGTTCAAACGTCGACAACGGCGTCTTGCGCGCCGGTTCCACCAGGGCGTAGGCGTCGCTCAACTTTCTGCGCGCCACATGATGATTGCCATCCTTGTAGCCGCTCGCCGGCGTGATCCACGATGGCATGATGCGTAGCGCACATTCACGCGCTCGCTCGCGCGGCTCGCGCAGCGGTCCGGCCGGCAGCAGCCTGCCGTTGCCATAGCGCCGCTCGGCGCTGATGACTTCGACCTCAATGTCGCGCATCAGGGCGTAATGCTGCATGGCATCGTCCGCCACCAGTACGTCGACCTCAGGATTTTTTTCAAGCAGACTGGATGCAGCTTCAACCCGGTCAGCACACACGACGACCGGTACACCCAGCGAAAAATGAAGTAGCGGCTCGTCGCCGACATCCGACGGCAGCGAACGTTCGCTGACAGTCCTTGGCGTCTTTGGGCTGACCGGATAACCGCGGCTGATAATGCCCGGGTGATAGCCCGCCTGCTGCAGGCAGCGCACGATGGCCTGCACCACGGGTGTCTTGCCGGCACCGCCGACCACGACATTGCCGACGACAATGACCGGCACGCCGGGGTGGCGCTGCTTGAATGTGCCACGTCGATAAAGCGATCGCCGAATGGCAATGGCCAGACCGTATAGCCACGCTGCCGGCGCGAGCAGCGTCGCCAGTAAGGTCGGCTGTTTTGCCCACCATGTCTTTTCTAGCAGTGCTGAAAACATGTTGAGTTGCTTGGTTGATCGCGCGTTTGCCGCGCCGTACGGCTCGGCCGCTATTTGCCCGGTGCCGACGGCGTCTGCGTTGCAAACGTGATGTTGGGAAAGCTCGCCAGTCGTGCCGCCTCCATGACGTGCACCACGTCCTGATGTTTGGCGGCGGCGTCGGCGTTGATGATGATGACCGGGTCGTTGGCGCCGCCGGCCGCCTCTTTCAGTGCGGCAGCAAGGGCCACGACACTGGTGAAACCGAACACCTGTTTGTTCAGAGCGTACTTGCCCGCTGCGTCAATGCCGACGTTGATTTCCTTGGGCCGCTGCGCCTGTTTTTCGGCCTCGGCTTCGGGCAGCGAAATCTTGAGCTCGGTGAACTTGCTGTAGGTCGTTGACGCCATCAGGAAGATCAGTACCACCAGCAACACGTCAATCAACGGAATGAAGTTGATCTCCGGCTCTTCGCGGAAACGGCCTCGACGGAAGTTCACTTGGTGCGGTCCCCGTGCAGGATGTCAACCATGCGCGTCGCCTGCTGTTCCATCTCGATCAGCAGCGAATCAACCTTGCCGCGGAAATAGCGGTAGAACATCAGTGCTGGCACCGCCACGATGATGCCCATCGCGGTGTTGTAGAGCGCGACCGAGATGCCGTTGGCCAGACGCGTCGGATCGACGCCGGCGCTGCCGGTGCTGCCGAAAATTTCGATCATGCCAATGATGGTGCCGAGCAGGCCCATGAGCGGCGCGGCGGCGGAAATGGTGCCGATGGCATTCAGGTACTTTTCGAGGCCGTGGCCGACGATACTGCCGGTTTCCTCAAGCGCTTCCTTGACCACCGGTCGCGGCGCCTTGATGTTGGCGAGCCCGGCGGCAAGGACTTGTCCCATCGGGCCCTGTCCGGCGGTCAGATCCACCAGTTCCTGGGTGAGCCCTTTTTTGCGGTATTCCGCGATGACCTTGTCGACCAGCCCCGGCGGGATGATCTGGGCGCGACGCAGGGTCCAGGCGCGTTCGATGATGAGCGCCAGCGCTACGATGGATACGAAGATAAGCGGCCAGATCGGCCAACCTGCCGCTTTTATGATGTCCCACATGGAGCGCAGTCTCGCAAATTGAGGTCAGTGAATAGTTAGCAGTGTAACGCGCGAATAAACCGCCGGTGCCGGCGCAGCTCAGTTATCAGCTTTTCAATGAAAGCTCCATTGCAAAGGGCTCACCGATGAGAAACGCCGAAAATCGACAATTAACCATTTCAAGCCTTAAGCCCACGTTAATTGCGGGTCTCGCTGGAAAGTTGTTGACTTGGCTCTGGTCGCTCGCGCCCGCAACATTGCCTCAGCGCACAGCGGCCGCAACCATGCGCGTTCAGCGAGGCGCCACAATGCGCATGCTGATGGTTGCAATGTCGGGTCGGCTGCCACCGGAGACGGTGCCGTGATCCTGTACGTCCTGCAGCCAGGCATCACCGCGCAGGTTCTCCAGCGTGCGTAAAACCTGGCCGCGACTCTGCACCCGCAGCGTGAGCACATAGCGCCCGCCTTCGAGGCTTATTTTTTCAATCACTGCGTCGCGGTCTACCAGAGCGCGAATCTCCTTTTGCGCGTCATACGGGCGATCGTCACGCGGCGTGGCGGGCGTTGCGGTGCCGGGGCCACCGCCGTACGTCAGGTCCCACTCCTTTTGCGCAAGGCCGCCCGACGGCCGCGCGGGTGGCGTCAACAATGGCTCCACACCGACCGCGACCCAGCGCGCCGTTCGCGTCTTGCTGTCGAACCAGTACGGAATACCTGCACCGGTCTCAGCCCACAAGGAAAACACCCTCGCAGTGCGTTCATCCAGCCGGCCTTCAAGGTCGCCACCCGCCTCGCGGCGTATCCGCGCGCCCGGCTGTCCGCGCGTTGGCACCAGCCAACCACTCTTGCATTCGTAGTGCTCGCCCGGCCGCACGACTACGATGCGCCTGTCGGCCGGACGGTTGTAGGGTGTTTCCAGCGCGTTGCGGATATAGGCGGGCACGGACGACGAACCGGATGTCTTCGCGTCATGCTGTGCCGGACGCACAAACGTGAGTTTCAGTTCCTTTGCCGCATTGCCGTCGATGCTCACGCTGCGCCACGGGTTGCCCTGCGTGTCGTGCACACCGCTACCGAGAAAAGTGGACAGCAGATCGAACTGACCGCCGGGTACTGCGTTCGCCATCAACGAAAAATGGCCCTGCACGTCGGGGCAGTCTTTCGGCGAAGGATTGCTGGCGCCCGGCTTCCCCTCCCGCGACAGAAACCTGGCGACCTGAGTCATCATGCTGCGAACGGTCGTGCTCGAGTCGTCGCAGCCAGCGAGCAGAAACGCGGTGACAATCAGGGCGATGACATTGGCTCGCATGACAGCCCCGCTCAACAAATGCCAGCGTTAAGCGGGCTTCCAGCCGTCTTTGAGCGTCACCGCCCGGTTGAACACCAGCGCACCCGGTTTCGACAGCACGCGATCCGGCGTGAAATAGCCGTTGCGTTCAAACTGATAGCTCTCATCCGCCTTCGCGTTCGCGAGCGAGGGTTCTAGCCATGCGTTGACGATCTTGAGCGAATGCGGATTGAGGTAATCCTTGTAATCGCCTTCACCAGCGTCCGGGTTCTCGACGTTGAACAGGCGGTCATAGAGACGCACTTCGGCCTGGATGCCGTCCAGCTTGCTGACCCAGTGAATCGCGCCCTTGACATTGCGACCACCGGTACCGCTCTTGGTCGCAGGATCGTAGCTCGCGTAAATCGTCGTCACGTTGCCCGCCACATCTTTCTCGATGCGCTCGCACTTGATGATGAAGGCGTGACGCAGCCGCACCTCGCCGCCGGGCACCAGACGGAAGAAGCCCTTGACCGGGTTCTCCATGAAATCCTCGCGTTCGATGAACACTTCGCGTGCGAATTTGAAGTCGCGCTTGCCACGCGTTTCGTCATGTGGATGTACAGGCGCGGAGCACGGCTCAAACTGGCCTTCGGGATAGTTTTCGATCACCACGCGAACCGGGTCCAGCACCGCCATGCCGCGTGCCGCCGTGGCGTCAAGATCGTCACGCAGCGCGCGTTCGAGATCGGTCATGTCGATCCACTGATGCGCTTTCGACACCCCCGCCCGTTCGGCAAACATGCGGATCGACGCGGGTGTAAAGCCGCGCCGACGCAAGCCTGCGAGCGTCCAGAAACGCGGGTCGTCCCAGCCATCGACGTAATTGTTTTCAACGAGTTCAAGCAGCTTGCGCTTGCTCATGACGGTGTAGCTCAAATTCAAGCGCGCGAACTCGATCTGCTGCGGATTCGGCGCCGGCAGCTTGCCCGATTCGACGAGGCGTTCCAGCACCCAATCGTAGAGCGGACGGTGTGCTTCGAACTCCAACGTGCACAGCGAATGCGTGATGCGCTCAATCGCGTCGCTGATGCAATGCGTGTAGTCATACATCGGATACACGCACCACGCGTCGCCCGTACGGTGATGTTCGGTGTGACGGATGCGATAGATCGCCGGGTCGCGCAGATTGATGTTGGGCGAAGCCATGTCGATTTTGAGGCGCAGGATGTGCGAGCCATCGGCATGCAGGCCGCGTTTCATCTCGTCGAACAGGCGCAGGTTTTCTTCAGGGCTGCGGTCGCGAAACGGCGAGTTCTTGCCTGGCTCGGTCAGCGTACCGCGATTGACGCGCATTTCCTCGGCGGATTGACTGTCAACGTACGCAAGACCACGCTCGATGAAATGCTGCGCAAACTCATAAAGCCGGCCGAAGTAGTCGCTCGCGTAGTAGAGATGGTCCTTGAACGAGAAACCCAGCCACTCGACCATTTCCTTGATCGACTCTTCGTACTCGACATCCTCCTTGACCGGATTGGTATCGTCGAAACGCAGATGACAAACGCCGCCGTAATCCTTGGCCAGACCGAAGTTCAGGCAGATCGATTTGGCGTGACCGATGTGCAGATAACCGTTCGGCTCAGGCGGAAAACGCGTGATGACCTTGCCGCCGTGCTTGCCGCTCGCATTGTCGGCATCGATGATCTGTCGAATGAAATTGGAGACGACCTTGGGTTCTTCTTTGCCAGCCGGAGTTGCGCTGTTAGCGGAGGTAGCGCCCTTGATCGGTGCGCCCTTGGTCACTGAACTCATTCGTGATTGGACAATGTCTCTTTGTGCAGTTGCAACATTGTAACTGTGCGATTTGCATGGCCTTAAGCCGCGTACAGCGGCGATTTAGAAGACATCGGCAAACGCAATGCACGGCTGCATCAGTGTTTCCGAATGGAGAAAGTTGCCCACAGCGATTGTGGATAAGTCACCTGATAAGTAACCCAACACGCCGCGAAGCCGCATGCATTCGTGATCTCGATTTTTGCCCGCTCGCTAGCCGGTAAAAACGTAAACTCGATCAAGCACTTGCACGACAAAATCAGCGTTTGCAGGCAATGCCAATGTCGTTGAACTAAGAGTTTTCTCAACAGGTTATCGTTAGACATGTCTTGGACAGAGCCCACCGAAATCAGTCCGAATGCGGAAGCCATTTCAGTCAGTGTGCTGTTGCAACGCGCGAAGTCTGCGCTCGAACGTGCACTGCCGTTATGCTGGGTCAGCGGCGAGATTTCCGGTTTCAAACGCGCCGCATCGGGTCACTGTTATTTCGATCTTAAAGACGACGCGGCGCAGATCGCCTGCGTGCTGTATCGCAATCGCGCGGCACTGGTCGGCTTTGAATTGAAAGACGGCGCACAGGTTGAGCTGCGCGTACGACCGGCGATTTACGAGCCGCGCGGCAGCCTGCAATTCGCCGTCGAACAGGCCCGGCTCGCGGGTGTTGGCCGTTTGTATGAAGCCTTCCTGCGGTTGAAGGCGAAACTCGAAGCCGAAGGCCTGTTCGCGGATGACTTGAAGCGCGAACTGCCCGCCTTCCCGCAACGCGTCGGCCTCATCACGTCAAGCAAGGCTGCTGCGCTCGCTGACATGCTGCGCGTGCTGCGTGACCGCTGGCCGCGCGCGCAGGTCATCTTGTATCCGGCCAGCGTACAGGGCGCGAACGCGCCGCGCGAGCTGCTTTCCGCGCTGTCGGCAGCGAATTCGCGGGCCGAGTGTGACGTGCTGATCATCGGGCGCGGTGGTGGCAGTCTGGAGGACTTGTGGGCGTTCAACGATGAGGCGCTGACGCGCGCCGTTGCAGCGTCAACGATTCCGATTGTGAGCGCAGTGGGCCATGAAACGGACGTCACGCTGTGCGATTTCGCCGCTGATGTGCGTGCGCTGACGCCCACGGCAGCGGCGGCGCTCGTCACGCCCGAGCGCGAGGCGATGCTGGCGACGGTTTCCGATTTTGGTGAACGTATTGCTGATGCGTTGCGCGACCGGCTGGACCGGCTCGGTGAGCGGCTGGACCGTGCGAGTGAGCGTCTGCGCGGTGGCAGCAGCGCGCTGCTCGCTCCGTGGCGCGAGACACTGCTGCGCATGAATTCACGGCTGCATCGCGCGGTCATGGCGACGGTGCCGCTGCAACGCTCACGGCTGGCGCGCGTCAATCAGCGACTGGCGCTGCAACTGCAGCGCGCGCCCCTGTCGGCAACCCGCGTCGAACGCGCCGGGTTGCGACTCGAAGCGGCGTTGTCCAACCGTTTGACTGCACAAAAATCGCGCATGGAACGGGCGGCACAGGCGCTGCAATTGCTCAATCCGCAGCAGGTGCTGGATCGCGGCTACTCGGTCGTCTTCGATGCGGCAGGACAGGCCTTGACCGATGCCACGAACGTCGCGCCGGGCGCCGATCTGCGCATCCAGCTGCGGCACGGTGAACTGGGCGCCCGTGTGACGCAAACGAAGCCCGATTAATGTCATCATCTTTTTCGAAAAATGACCATTTCACGCGGCATACAGCTTTAATTGACTAAAAGTCGACTTATGGCATTTTTGAGGCCTATGCCCTGTTCGTAAAGGACTTTACAAAAAAGCTGTATCACTGTTATTGCGCTGATTGGGCGGCCACAGGACGCTCCAGCATCGCGCGCGTGGTGCCGCCACTGCCCGCCGTCGGCGTCTGAATCTGTTTCAGGCGGTCTGCTACCTGTCGGCTCGACCAGTCCACCTCGCCAACCACGCGGTAACGCAGGACGCCAGCCGCATCGACAATGAAGGTGGTCGGCAATACGCTCACTTTCCATGCCGCCGAGGCCTCCTGCCAGGCATCGCGCAACAGCGGGAAGTTCAGACGATATTTGGCCTGAAAGTCGCGAATTTTCTGCGGCGACTCGTGGTAGTTGACGCCCAGCACCAGCGCATTGCGTTCACCCTGGCGGCTCGCCAGCGCCTGCAGCGATGGCATTTCCGCGACGCACGGCCCGCACCAGGTCGCCCAGAAGTTCACGATGACAATGCGTCCCTTGAACGCAGCCAGATCGTATTCCTTGCCGTCAATGTCCTTGAGCACCAGCGGTGGCGGCGCCACGTTTTCGGGATACCAGCGACCGACCTGAGCAAGCGCCGGCCCACAGCCGGCAAGCCAAAGAAAAAGGCCGCACAGCAAAGCAAATGCGGCCCGTCCCCGGCGATGTCGTAACGGCAACGGGTTCACCACGATCGAACCCATTGCTGCGCGCTATGCCTTGATTTCTTTCGTCGTGATCGTGTATTTGAAGTTGTCCGGATCGTAGGGATCAAGACGACCGTCGGCGGTCTCGGCCTGCGGATACATCAGGAACGGCACTTTCGGCCCCTTCGCCCCCGGCAGCGACACATCATGCGCAACGTTGTACGCGAGCCAGTTGCCTTCCCACGCGCCGAACAGGGCCTTGTGCACGGGCGCCACCACCGGATGATCGGTCGTCTTGACCCAATCGGCCGTTTCCAGGCGTTGCACCTTGGTCACGTCGGCCGGATCCATCGGCACCCAGCCGTAGCCCGCGAGGAACACTTCAGCACGGCAATGCTGCGCGCGGGTGATGTTGGCAGTCCCGGCGCCCAGTTCCTTGTAGCCGAACTTTGACGGCGCGATGCGGATGCCGTAGACGTCACGCGCCGGAATGCCGACGGCGCGACACATCGCCACAAAAATGGCGTTGATGTCCGCACACTTGCCGCCAAAATTCGTCGTCTCAAGCGCCGCCTTGACGTCGCCGACGCCGCAACCGCGAGTGTCGACGTTGCGATACGTGTTGGCGATGGTCCAGTCGTACAGCGCACGCACCTTGTCGATCTCGCTGGTCTTGCCTTTTGTGGCCTCCAGCGCTTTCGCCAGAACCACGCCGTCAGTCGGCATCAGGGCCGTCGGTGCTGTCCATTTCTTCGCGTCCGCCGCCGAAATCATGGCATTGCCGGCCTTGGCCCAATCCACATTGCGGGACTGGGTTTGCAGCTGCGTGGTCACTTCAATCACCGGTTTGGCGTCCTTGCCATCAATGGCAACCGCCAGCAGCGCAGCGCCATAGGCCGCGTCGGTCACACGCTCCGCCGCGCCGGCCGACACAGTCCACCTGGTCGTGATGTTTCGTTGATAGCCATCCTCAACCACGGGGATTGGAATCCACACGCGAGTGTCCGCGGTCGGTTTCAGGAGTTCAACGCGATGCACCACCTCGAACGTGCGCCAGTCTCCGCTCACAGGTGCGAAGACGCGGGCAGCCGGCGTCTGCGCGAACGCCGGGAGAGTGGAAGTAAGCGAGAGCGCGGAAGCGGCTTTGACAAATGTGCGGCGATCCATAGTGAAATCCTTTACGACTGAGTCGCGATTCTATTTCGATTGTTCGTGTTAGTAGCAAATTGACCTGAAAGCCCGCGCCGCAGAACGCACGCCGGTTTCGCGGCGTGAAACATCACAGATCGCCGGCATAACGCGCGAGCATCTGTTCCTGTGTTTCCGGGGCGCTCTTCATGCCGGTCTGATCGCTGAGCATTTCACCCATCGTCGGCAGCGCGCTTCTGTCGACCAGGCTGTCCGTACTCCAGAGTTTCGAGCGCATGAATGCCTTGGCGCAATGCAGATAGGCATCCGTCACCGCTATTTGAATAACGAGTTTGGGCGTCCGCCTGTCATCGGCAAAGGTGCGCAACAACGATTCGTCGTCGTTGAGCTGCGCGCGACCATTGACGCGTAGCGTTTCATCGACACCGGGGATCATGAACAGCAGCCCGACACTTCCGGTCGCGAGGATATTGGTCAATGTGTCGAGCCGATTGTTACCCGGTGAGTCCGGAATCAGCAATGTGTGATCGTTTTCTATGCGAACGAATCCTGGTGCACCGCCACGTGGCGAGGAATCAAGCGCCCCGTGCCCGTCGCTGCTGGCAATCACCAGAAAGGGCGACATTGCAATGAAGCGCTTGCAATGCACGTCAAGATGGTCGATCTGCTTTCTGACCGAGCGCTCTTTGGCGTCACCATACAAATGCCGAAGTGCGCCGATGGATTCAATCATTTTGAACTACCCGATGTCGTGGATGGCACCGAACCTCCGCCCCAGTCTCGGATGGACGCCAAGGAGGTGATGCGATAAGACGAGTGCCGGTTCCCGTCAAAAACAAAAAAGCCCCGAAAATCAGGGCTTTAGCTTTGGTCTGTGGCGGAGAGG
>CAYMSY010000041.1:0-14218 GCA_964393195.1 uncultured Alcaligenaceae bacterium
CCTTCATCCGGGGATTGCGATGCTGATAGCGAAAGCAAGTCGATGGCTAACTCACGTGCGCTTGCGCCTGTTGTCGCTGGCCGCGATGCTCACGATGCTCGCCAGCACGGCGTCTGCGGCGCCGCTGCTGACAATCAGTGGCACCTGCGACACCCTTGCCAATTCGACATTCACCATCAAGAACCTCGGGACGGCAATGACGGTTGCCAACACCTGGGAGCTCTATCAAAACAGCGTCTTTCTCACCAGTGGTCAGTTCACGCTCACAGCAAGCGGCACCGCCGGTGATACCCAGCAACTCATCATCAACGGGCTGTACGGCACCATTGAAGTCCGCGTCAAGGATCAAAACAACGCACTGGTCGTGAGCGCGTCGGCTTTTTGCGTACATCGCCCGACGGTCGCCATCAATCAGGCGACCGATCAGCCTGATCCGGCCACCGCATTGCCGATCCGGTTCACGGCAGTCTTCGACAAACCGGTGACCGGCTTCAGCAACACCGACGTGACGGTCACCGGTTTGGCCGGTACGCCGACGGTTGTGGTGACCGACAGTGGCGACCATATGACCTACACCGTTGCCGTAAGCGGCGTGGCCAATCTGGAGACGGTGCGGGTGACCATTCCGCAGGACGCCGCAGTCGATGCGGCCGGACTCGGCAACCTTGCCTCCACCTCAACCGACAACCGGGTGACCTACCGCTTGCCGCCCAACCTCACGATTAGCGGAACATGCGATACCCATGCCAACTCGTCCTTCACAATCAAGAATCTTGGCGGCGCGATGTTCGTGGACTACACGTGGGAGCTTTATCAGAACAGCGTCTTTCTGACCAATGGGTCGTTCAGATTGACCCTCGCCGGGACTGCTGGCGACACCCAGCAGCTGACGATCAACGGCCTGTACGGCGACATCATGGTGAAGGTGAAAAATGATGCCGGCGTGGAAATCCTGTCCTCGTCCGCAACGTGCGTCGTGCCGACCGCCACCATCAATCAGGGCGCCACGCAGCCCGACCCGACGACGGCCAGCCCCATCGTATTTGATGCAGTATTCAGTGTTCCGGTTACCGGTTTCACCAACACCGACGTGCAGATCAGCGGCATGGCTGCAGTACCCGGAATCACGGTGACCGACAGCGGCGATCACATGCACTTCACGGTTGCCGTGACCGGTGCCGCCAGCGGCGAGACGATTCGGGCAACGATTCCCGCGAACTCGGTGAGAGATGCCGCCAACAGTGCGTTTCTCGGCGCATCGACCTCCACCGACAACAGCGTGACCTTTGATACCGGCCGTCGCGTCAACTCGCTGGCAGTGGATGCTGCGAACGCACAGGTGGTGACAGCGGCGCTCTATGGTTCCGGCATCTGGCGCAGCACGAATTCCGGAGGCAGCTGGACTTCGGTGATGCCGCAACTTGGCAATACCTGGGTGAATGCGCTGCTGATTGACCCGACACTCGCCACGCGATACTTTGTCGCCACACTTGGCGCGGGCGTGTTCCGCAGCACCAATAGTGGCAGCACCTGGTCGGCATGCGGCGTTACCGGGCTCGGCAGCTCGCGGGTCAGGACGCTGGCGATCAGCAGCGGCGGGATGCTCGTCGCCGCCACCGAAGCGGGCGTCTACAAATCGAGCGATTGCGCCAGCTGGAGCGTTGCAAACGCGGGGTTGCCTGCTGCGGGCACATCGCCCGTCACGGCGCTGCTGGTCGACCCCGCCGTGGCCACTACGTTCTATGCCGGTGTCGACGGCGTCGGCATTTTCAAAAGCATCAACGGCGGCACGGCGTGGAGCGCCGCGACCACGCAGCCGGGCAACCTGCGTGTGACTGCGCTCGCCATGAAGCCCACCGGTGGCAACATGCTGCATGCGGCGACGCTGGGCGGTGTTTACATCAGCAGCGACGGCGGACTCAACTGGGCGGCCTGCGCCACACAACCGACGAACACGGTCGTGCTGTCGCTGGTCGCGGACGCAGCCGGTGTTCTGTACGCCGGCACCGAGGCTGGCGTGGCAGTCAGTGGCGACGGCTGTGCCACGTGGCTGCCGATCGCACCGGGCGACTTGATCGGGACCGGCCCGCAGGCAACCGGGCAGGGCAACACAAAATTCAGCGCGCTGGCGATTGCGGGCGATGCCCGACGCACGCTCTACGCGGGCAACCGCAGCGGAACGGTGCTGCGTGCTGATGTGCTGCCACTGCTGTTGTCGGCGACCGTGTCCGCCACCACCAACAACGCGACAACGCTCACCCTGACCGGCAGCGAGACCAGCAAGGGCATGTGGATCGTGGTGCCGCGCAACAGCACGGCGCCGACCTTCGCGCAGGTGCGCAGTGGCGTGTCATACGCTGGCGCGACGGTCATTGCATCCGGTAGCAACACGATAACGCAGAACACGCCGACCAATTTCCAGGTAACGGGCCTCACGGCGGCGACCAACTACGACCTCTACGCGGTCGCCGAAGATTTGATCGGGCTCAATGGCTACCCGCCGGTCAAGCGGCAATTCACGACGCTACCGAACACCTACGCGATCACGGTGTCAGTCAGCCCGGCGGGTGCCGGCACCGCGAGCTGCACGCCCAACCCGGTCAACGAGGGCAGCAGCAGCACCTGCACGGCCGTGGTCAATCCCGTGTATGCAGCGGGCGCATGGAGCGGTGACTGCGCCGGCCCGACCTGTGTGCTGACCAACGTCACCGCCGTGCACAGCGTCACGGCGAACTTCGTGCCGACGCTCAACGTCGATGGCAGCGCAGCGGCGACCCGTTATCAGCCAATCACCGACGGCCAGATCATCGTTCGCTATATGCAGGGCGTGCGCGGCCCGGCGCTCGTTGCCGGCGCTGGCGTCACGGGCGCGGCGGTGACCGATCCGGCGCTGATGGCGACCTATCTCGCGTCATTGGGCACGAAGCTTGATATCGACGGCAACGGCGTGATCGACGCCGCGACCGACGGACTCCTGATCACGCGCTACATGCTCGGTTTCCGTGGTGCCGCACTGATTGCCAACGCGCTCGGACAGGCGCCGCGGGCGCGCTCGACGGCGGCGGAGATCGAGCCGTGGCTGGCTGCGTTGATGCCGTAACGGACGGGTAAAGGTCGATCAGCTTTTGCGCTAACGCAAGGCTACATAGGGGCTAGTGTCGAAAAATGCGATTAGTCGACTTTTACTGAAAATTGTCGACAGCCCCTATTAAATAAGGCCTATAGCGAAAAGCTGATCGGCGCAGCTATTCGTACTTCCGCGCGTCGTCGATTACTTTGCCATCGTTGGCGAGCGATCCAACCGCAGCAAATGACACCTCACCACCGAGCTTCGTTACGTCGCGCAACGCCGCTGTGATCTTCGCCTTCAGGTCGTCGGACGGCGCAGCGCAGTCAGCATGCAACGTCATCGCATCCTTCTGGTCCGGATTGGTGATCACGAGGCGCACGCGACCCAGCTGCGGGAAGCGCTTCGCGACCTCCGCCACTTGCGACGGATGCACGAACATGCCCTTCACTTTCGCCGTCTGATCAGCGCGCCCCATCCAGCCCTTGATGCGCATATTGGTGCGACCGGTCGGGCACGGTCCGGGCAGCACGGCGGTGAGATCGCCGGTACCGAAACGGATCAGCGGATAGTCCGGATTGAACGTTGTCACCACGATCTTACCGATGATGCCTGTTCAAAATCACAGGGAACTTTACGAAAATGACAACGTCATAGCTTTGGAATCATCTGGTTCATCTAGCTACAACCTCTGTGGAATTCTGAAGATTTACTTGTTTTGGAGGCAGTGTTATGTTTTTCCAGTCCATCGTGCGCTCAATTCGCTATCTCGCGGTGGTTATTGGACTCGTTTCCGCCATGGTTAACGTTTCAGCGCAAGATGCTCTTCGGACTAGCGCAGCAAGCGCGCCACCAAAGGCGTTGCCTATCAATCTCATTGTGTTGCGCAATCCAAAAATTCCCAGTTCAGTCGTTCCAGCTGATTCGGCAGAACTTGTAAATGTCGCAAACTCTCAGTCGCCAAGAGCGACCGAAGTATTGTCGAAGCTTCAGATGCCGTCGACCGTTCGTTACGTCATCGCGGAACGACCAGATGACACCTATCTCGCAAGTCTGAAACCAGAGTCTGCGGAGTGGCGTTTGCTCAACTATGTCCTTTTGCAGTACCCCGACGCGACTGCTGCTGAAACAGCCAAGCTTGTCCTGCAACATGACGGCTTGTTCAGTTCAACGTCAACGGAGATGCTTGGAAATTTTTCCACCACACCGAATGATCCATACTTTTCACCAGCACAGCCGAGCCCGCTAAATAAGCAGTGGGGTATGTCGGCGCTAAATCTACCATCGGCGTGGAATACTCAGACTGGTTACGCGTATTTGGGCGTCGCTGACAATGGAATACAGCGGAATCACTCCGATCTTGCAGAGAGTCGCACAGGCAATGTGCGCGCACACTTTTCCGGGTCATGGACAATTAATTCTCCCGTTCCTTCCGCAAGCAATTTCGATGAAAGCTTCAATCAGTACGCACTCGGACACGGTACTCACGTCGCAGGCATTGTCGCCGCAACATCAAATAATTCAACCGGTGTGTCAGGTGCGTGCTGGAATTGCTCCCTGGCAATCGCCAAGACGACATCTGCAACGGGCTTTTCAGACGTCACGATAGCTATGTCGATTTATGGGCTGATTCGGCGCGGCGTACAGGCCATAAACCTTAGTCTTGGCTTTAGTAACAAAGTGTGTGTAGGCGGTGTCGCTGATGTGCTTTGTGACGCAATTCAACTCGCCGTTGATCGCGATACCGTAATTGTTGCTGCTGCTGGCAATCACAAGACGAACTTACAATTTCCCGCATCTGACCCGCGGGCATTTTCTATTGGTGGCTATCAGTCGAACGGACAGACTTGGGACCAGCAGTTAGCGCTTGGGACGGATTCGCCAGCGCGCATATCGGGCAGCACACTCGAAATCGGAACTAACTACGGCGCGAACCAGTTAGTAGTCGCACCAGCACGAGATGTGCTTTCGACTTTTTACACAAACCAGCAATGGGATACCCGCTGCGGCAGTGTCACCACTTTCAACACGTCGCCGCCTTATTCGCAATTTTCGCCTACTTCACAGGTGACACAGTCCATCTACGCTGGCAGTAGTGGCAATCAGTATGGAATTTGTACTGGTACCTCAATGGCGGCGCCGCACATAACCGGCGCGGTAGGGTTGATCCGAAGCACAAATCCATTGCTGACAATTTCGCAAGTCCGCAACAACCTCCAGCAGGCTGCGGGAGGATTTTTCATTGACAACATCTGGGGCTATGGTCTGCCGAACATCAACACTTCGGTCGTGACCGCACTCCCGTCGCAACGTCTCACGCCACTGTTCGCGTTCTATAACCCGTCGATGGACGACTATGCATATACCGTATTTCCTCAAATGGGCGCGGCGCTCAACGGCGGAACGGTGCCGCCATTCGTAGGGGTGGCGAGCAGCACAGGTGGCTACTACAGCTACAGTTGGCTCGGGAATCCGGTCTCTCAGTTTCCAACCACATTCTTGGGCGTTGTAGTGGCTACTAAACCCGGTCAGGTTACTCTCGACAACTATCGCCCAAGGGCGCGGCTTCGCGTTTTCGCGACGCAGCGTGATGATTCAGGCAACGTACTGTGGCCCATCTGTAGGTTTAGCTACGTCGTCGGAACACAGGTTCGCCATTTGATGGATACATCTACTTCGTGTGCGCAATCGCCGATGCCTTCATTGGCAATTCTCGATGGTAGCGAAGGGTATGTCTACCCACCAAATCAGTCGCAGCCGTCTGGCACGGTTGCCGTGATTCGAATGGAAAAGATTCCCGCAGGAGGCGGAGGCACAGTGTTTATTCTGTCATCACAAACGGATCAGGCGTACTACACGGGCATAGGATTTTCCAACCCAGTCACGCTTGGCTATGCGTATCTGAACTGATCGGGAGAAATCAATGAACGCCACTGGTAATTGCCTACGCACGGTAGGGATGACGATCACGTTGCTGCTGTGTACACCGCTGTTTGCGCTCGACAAGTTTGCCACGTACGGCGCACTGTCTGTTTTCGGGTCGCATCAGGCAACGACCTCATGCTTCTCAAATGATTCAACGGCAAGCGCACAGCTCGTGATTGCGGGGCGGCGCGACATCGGCCCGAAATTGCAGTCGATTCTGGACGGAGTCAATTCGCTTAAATTCACTTTCACTGTGGAAAATTTAGGCGCCTTTTCGAGCGCTCCGCCGCTACAGCCGGTCGCGCTCGAAGCGTGGCGCACCTATCTGTCGATGCCCTCGGGCGTTTGGGATGTCGTCTCTGTGCAAAAGCTTGCCAGCGGCGAGCGTTTGTCGGACGCGATTCGATTTGCCGTTCCGGGCAGTGGTTGCGTGCAGCTTTCCCATGTTGGTGTTACAGAGGGTGATATGCAGGTCGCTACCGTCGGGCAGGCGTTTGCATTGCCGATGATTCGTGCCGAAGTGATCGCCAGCACCGGTGTACCCGCCCGCAACGCAAGCGTCGCGCTGGCTTCCGAAGTGATTGCCAATGAGTTGCTCGACACGGGCATCGACGGGCCGAAAACAGCGTTGCTTACAGATGCGGGTGGACACGTTGATCTGACTCTGGCTCCCGGCATCCGCAGTGGTATCAAGCGCTTCATCGTGAAAGCGCGGCACCAAGGTGACGTGAATGCCGTGAGTGCGATGGTGACGCTCGCCCATGCACCTGCGGGCGCACCGGTGGTCAACAGTGTTCCGGTGGTCGAATATGCGTATAGCAGCGGCGCTGATTCGCTGCCGCGCTATCTTGCCGCCAGCGCCCCCGTCGTGCGTACGCTCGATGCATACGAAGGCGCGTCCGTGGTGCGCACCGGGCAAGTGTGGCGCGCGTTCAAGACGCCCGATGCTGCGCCCGGTGCGTCACCGGTTTGCCAGTTCTTCGGTCGTGCTTCTGCCACATCGGGGTACACCCATTTCTTCACCGCAAATGCGCAAGAGTGCGCGGCACTTCGCGATGTCTGGGCGAACGCAGCGACAAGCGGTGTCGGACTGGTGTACGAAGGCACCGCGTTCTACGCTGTCGCGCCCGACGGACAGGGAACGTGCCCGAGCGCGTTCCCGATTCCTATCGTTCGCTACTTCCATTCGGCACCCGCGCCGCATCACCTGTACCTCGTCGCCGACGTGCAAACACGTGAACCCGTCGTCTCGCCACCCTCGTCGGCTAGACGAGACGGCGTCGCATTTTGCACGGACGTGGCCGCTGCGAGTTGAGCATCTGTTTGAATGCACATGATTGTGTGCGTTGGCTATACATTAACTAGCGCGATTATGTGCTTCTGATCTGCTGGGGTACTACTCGAACTTCCGCGTGTCGTCGATGACCTTGCCGTCATTCGCGAGCGACCCGACGGCCGCGAACACCACCTCGCCACCAAGCTTCGTCGCGTCGCGCAGCGCTGCGGCGATCTTAGCCTTCAAATCGTCCGACGGCGTCGTGCATTCTGCATGCAACGCCATCACATCCTTCTGATCCGGATTGGTGATCACGAGGCGCACGCGACCCAGCTGCGGGAAGCGCTTCGCGACCTCCGCCACTTGCGACGGATGCACGAACATGCCCTTCACTTTCGCCGTCTGATCAGCGCGCCCCATCCAGCCCTTGATGCGCATATTGGTGCGACCGGTCGGGCACGGTCCGGGCAGCACGGCGGTGAGATCGCCGGTACCGAAACGGATCAGCGGATAGTCCGGATTGAACGTTGTCACCACGATTTCGCCCACTTCACCTTCGGGCACCGGATCGCCGGTACCGGGACGCACGATCTCGACGATCAGGTCCTCGTCGATCACCATGCCCGACACATTGCCGTTCACATCCGGTGCTTCGTACGCGACGAGTCCGAGGTCCGCCGTCGCGTAAGTTTGCGTGCCGACGATGCCGCGCGACTTCAGCATCTCGCGCAATTGCGCCGGAAAGTATTCGCCCGACACCGAAGCTCGCTTGAGGCTCGTGATCGGTGTGCCCAGTTCGTCCGCTTTTTCCAGCAGGATGCGCAGGAATGACGGCGTGCCGGTGTATGCCGTCGGCTGCAAATCCAGCATCGCCGCGATCTGCTGCTCCGTGTTGCCGACGCCCGCCGGAAACACCGTGCAACCGAGCGCCACGGCACCCGCGTCCATGATCCACCCGCCCGGCGTCATGTGATAGCTGAAGGTGTTGTGTACGAGGTCTCCCGCGCGAAAGCCCGCCGCATAAAGCCCGCGCGCAGTGCGTGCGTAGGCCGCCGAGCCATGACCCTCCGGCTCATAAATCGGACCGGGCGAGGCGAATACGCGCGCAGCGCGATTGCCATGCGCACCCCAGCCCATCGCGGCAAAGCCGCCGAACGGATCACTCTTCGCTGCGCGCGAAGCCTGTTGCTGTTCGAGCAATTCACCTTTGCGAATCACCGGTAGTTTTGCCAACGCAGCACGCGAAGTAACGTTCGCCGGATCGATGCTTGCGAGCGATTTTGCGAACGCGGTTGTCGCGGTTTTGGCGTGAATGATCTGTTTGCTCAGACGCGAAAAAAGATCGCCTTCGCGGTCAGAAGAAGAACGTGTTTCGCGGGGATCGGGGAAGGTGGGCATGGTGAGGTTCGAGCAGGGGTTTCGTTGGGATTGATGTTACTAGCGTGACGACAGACCTTGAACGTAGGGTGGGCACCCCGCGCCCACGCGTTGAAACTTTGGCTGTTGCGTTGACTATGTGTACACGAATCCCGTAAAACATGCTCATGCTGAAAGCGTTAGTCAGTGGCCTTGGTCAACATTCCATCGATGCGTGGCGCGCGCAAAGTATTCACACGATTTGGGTGGTGCTGCATAGGAGCAGTCGACGCGCGTGGGCACAGGGTGCCCACCCTACGAGACCGGGCCATCCCTGATTGGTGCCTATCTCCACGTGATATACCGCGCGCAGTCGTCCGACGCGGAACAGACTAATGATCAGACATGATGTGAGCCTCGTTGCCATTCAATCCGACATAACCAAGCTAGCTGTCGACGCCATAGTCAACGCTGCAAACTCGTCTTTGCTAGGTGGCGGCGGAGTCGATGGCGCGATTCACCGTGCTGCCGGGCCGGGGTTGCTGCACGAATGCCGATTGCTCGGTGGCTGCAAGACGGGTGAGGCGAAGATCACCAGAGGCTATCGCCTGCCCGCCAAGTACATCATTCACACAGTCGGGCCGGTCTGGCGTGGTGGTGAAAGCGGCGAGCCCGAATTGCTTGCGTCCTGTTATCGCCGTAGTCTCGAACTGGCGGATGCGAAAGACCTGCACTCCATCGCCTTCCCCGGTATCAGCACCGGCATCTTCGGCTACCCGAAAGAAGCGGCAGCGCGAATCGCAGTGTCTACTGTCCGCGAGTTTTTCAGGGAACCGCGTACTTTGGCTGAAGTCACCTTCTGCTGCTATTCGACGGAAGACTGGCGTCTTTATGAGGAAGTCCTTGCTGCCGCTGAACGCTGAACTACTCCATCTGCTACTTCGAGCCGCAACCCCGGTATTGACCTGCTGCGCGGCATCGCGATCCTACTGGTGGTGCTGCATCACATCGCGCTTCGGATTTCACTCAAGAAGGGTGTGCTGGCGGAGTTCCAGCCGAAGTGGCGGCTCAATGCGATCATGTTCGATGGCTATGGGGCGGTGATGATGTTCTTTGTTATTTCAGGGTTCCTGATCACGACGAATACGATTGCACGGTGGGACCGTGTTGACCGTGTGGCCGTTCGCGATTTTTACATGCGGCGCGCGGCGCGGATCATACCCTGCCTGCTCGCGCTCATTGGCGTGCTCAGCTTCTTGCGCCTGGCAGGTGTGCAGGGATACGTCATTTCGCGGCCCGGTCAGTCACTATCGGGCGCGGTGATCTCTGCGCTTGGCCTGCCGCCGGTACGATTGGCATCGTGGCCAATCTGTTCGCTGGCGGTGTTCTCTGGCCCGTGCTCGGTAGCGGCAACATCCTGCTGCTAACGCTGGCGACGATTTGTCTGGTGCTCGCGTTTCACTGGCAGGCGGGATGTACGTCGCCGTGGTCGCTACGCGGCACCGGGTGGATACAGGCGTGCGGTCGCCGGAGCTCTGAAACCTATCTGACGCACATGTTCGTCATCTTGCCGATCGCGCGAATCTTCAAGTCGACCGGTGCCGACATCCGTTGGGGATTTCTCTGGTATCTCCCGACCGTGATCCTGACCTGTCTTGCCGGGTGGTTTGTGGCCCGATTCGTTTCCGTTCCCTGTGATCGGGCGATACGCCGGCGTTTCCTGTCACGCCACCGATCGCGCGGTAGTTTGTGCGCTTGCGCACGAAGAAACTGTGATGCCCATGTATTTCCACCTGATCCGGGGCTTCTGTTTGATGCGAGAGCACCGCTCTCCCGGAAAGCTCCGCTGTCACCGCCACGCCTGCAAGTTGCCACTTGACGCGGACAAGGGGGCTTTCCGCATTTACTCAAATCTCGGGAGAGTCTCAATGTTCAATCTGAAAAAGATGCTGTTCACTTCAATTTCGGTGTTGGGCTGGTTGTCGCACCGGGCGCGATGGCGGCGCAGAACGACCCGGTGTCGTGCTCGGTGTCTGTTGACTATGTGCCCAATGGCGTCTTGCGCGAGCACTACCAGAAGGACTTTGTCGTCGACACCGCCACGCCTTTCTCGGATGACTTTTCCACTGTTACGCGTTTCAAATTTTTCGATGCAACGACGCAAAAAGTTTCCGGCGTATCGACGGCGAACATTGCCTACTTCAACGACGTGGGCGTATTCAATTCGATTGATTTCCGGGCAAAGCTCAACCTGCGTGATGATCGCGGCGAGACGACTGATGGCAGCTACACGTTCTTCACTTTATTGCCGGCGTCTGCTGAGCACACAACGAACTACAGCCTTACGTGCAAGCGCGTGAAAGGCTGACACATCGTCATGTTTCGGGCGACGGGCGGCGACGGCCGCCACGCCGATACCGCGACGCTAGGCGTGGCGTTCTTTTTGCGCGTCCGACGGTGGCGGCGTGGAGCCGTGTGACGCGTGCCAGACGCGGCCCTTGCCTGAGCGCTTGGCTTCATACATTGCGGCATCGGCCACCCGCAACAGCTCGATGGCATCATGTACGACCGGCGGGCACAGTGCCACGCCAATGGAGACGCTGACCCGGACGTCGCCACTGGAAAAATTGCATGGCTTGTCCAGCGCCTGCATGATGCGCTCGCACATCGTGTTCACCGATGACAGCGACACGTCCGATTCCGCAAGCACGACAAATTCGTCGCCACCGAGGCGGGCGACCACGTCGATCTCCCGCGTGATGTTGAGCAGGCGCCGTGCGACTTCGCACAGCACTTCATCACCGGCGTTGTGGCCGTGCTGATCGTTCACATGCTTGAACCCGTCGAGATCAATGAACAGCAGGGCGAGCGCCGCACCGTTGCGTTTGAGTCGCGAAACCGATTGCTCGAGACGTTCCGTCAACGCGCGGCGGTTGCACAGACCGGTGAGCGGGTCGTGGGTCGCAATTTGCCTGAGCTGCACTTCGGCCAGCGTACGCGCCGTGATGTCCTGAACGAGGGACATCATCGAACTCAGTTTTCCGGTCGAATCAGTGAGTGCTGAGTTGAACCATTCGCTATAAACCGTGCTGCCGTTGCGGTGGTGCAGCGCCACCTCGACGCGGTTGCGCGCTTCGGTGCCTGCCTGCAGCCGGTCGAACGCGTCTGCGAGCGGTTTTACGCGCTCTCCGTCACCGAGCACGTCCAGCAGTGGCAGTCCGATGACCGTCGCCGCGTCGAAGCCAAGCAACGCCTGAATCTGTGACGAACAATGCGACACCCGCAGCGTATCGTCGAGCTCGAATACCGTCAGCGGACTGTTGTCCATGTGTGACGAAAGACGTTCGTTGGCTGAACGAAGTGCCTCCAGCGCGACTTTCAGTTCGTGAACGCTCATCGACGACGTTGCTGCACCGACGATTTTTCCGCGATCGTCGCGCCAGGGCATGACGGCGACGGTATGCCAGACGCCACTGCTGCCCACCACCGGCCCGAGCCGCTCGTAAGTAACGGTCTCGCCGGCAAACGCACGACGGATGTAGGGCATGAAAGCGCTGGAATGGGCATCGTCGTACAGATCAAACAGCGTCTTGCCGATCATCTCTGCCGGGGTCAGGTTGAAGGACTTGGCGAAGCGCGCGTTGACATAGTGCAGGCGCGTGTCAAGATCAATCAGCGACACGATCGCGCCAAGATTGCTGTCAAGAATGCGGCCAAGCGCCTCGAACGTCAGCAGCCCAGTGAGCGGCGTGTGCGGCAGTGCGGTCGGCAGTGCTGGCGGTGGCGAATTGTCGTCGTCCGGTTCGGCCATTGATGTCGTCGCTCTTTCCTGTGCCCTGTTCTGTATTACTGGCTTGAGGTGCGTCCGGTCATGCCCGAGGCCAACCAAAGGACGTGCACGCGGCTCAGGAAGCAGGTGGCAACGTTGGTCGCACCCCGCTGCAACCCGCGACCAGCCATACTTTCCCCGCTCCGATTATCACATCAAGCCCATCCGGCTGGGGGGGCTTTTTGCTCAACGAAGCTTGAAATGACACACGTTTACGCGAGGCAGCTTCACCGGGTGGCTACGGTCCCGACAGAACGGCATGATCCTGGTGGGCCGGTTTTCGAACGAACCGCGTTGCTCGTGCCTCCATTGCATCGCCGGAGCGGCACCCTGATGCTGCTCAATACCTCTGCGCTGATAAAGTCACGCCTGACCGAAACGTGGAAATCGTGATGACTATCCAAACGCTTGCCGGAACATTTTCCGGTCGATTGATCACTGACGCCAACGACATGGCGCCGTTTGTTGTTGACTGGCGCAGACGGTGGTTTGGCAAGGCACTGGCCGTTGCGCAGCCGGACACGGCCGAGGATGTGGCTAAAGTCGTTCGCTGGTGTGCTGCCAACAAGGTACCGATCGTGCCGCAGGGCGGCAACACCGGCATGTCCGGCGCCTGCGTGCCTGACGACACCGGCCACGCGCTGGTGCTTTCGCTCACCCGCCTCAACCGGGTGCGTGCGATCGACCCGCTGAACAACACGATGACGGTTGAGGCTGGCTGCATCCTGCAGAACCTGCAGGCGACGGCGGCGGAAAACGGCCGGCTGTTCCCGTTGTCGCTGGCAGCGGAAGGTTCGTGCACGCTTGGCGGCAATCTGTCGACCAACGCCGGTGGCGTCGCGGTGCTCCGCTTCGGCAACGCACGTGAACTTTGCCTTGGGCTGGAAGTGGTGACGGCGCAGGGTGAAATCTGGAACGGCCTGCGCGGATTGCGCAAGGACAACACCGGCTATGACCTGCGCGACTTGTTCATTGGCGCCGAAGGCACGCTGGGCGTGATCACGGCAGCGACGGTCAAGCTGTTTCCGTTGCCGGCCGCGAAAGTCACGGCGTGGGCCGCAGTGGAAACCGTGCATGATGCGTTGCGGCTGCTGGAAAAGGCGCAGGGCAAGCTCGGTGCGCGTTTGACGGCGTTTGAACTGCTGACGCAGCCATGCATCGAAATGCTGGGCGAACAATTGCCGGCGTTGCGATGGCCGCTCGAATCGCGGGCTATACAGGCCGTCCTGATTGAGTTGTCCGACGCCGAAAGCGAGGCCAACGGCCGCGCGTCGCTGGAAAGCCTGCTTGAGGGCGCGTTTGAGTCAGGACTGGTTACCGATGCTGCGATCGCCGCCAACCTCACGCAGTCGCGCGAGTTCTGGAGCCTGCGCGAGCACATGACCGAGGCGCAACAGCGCGCCGGCAAGAACATCAAGCACGACATCTCGGTGCCGATCTCGCGCATCGCGGACTTTGTGGCAAGCACCAACGCCGAATTCGAGAAACAGTATCCGGGCGTACGCATGATCGTGTTCGGGCATCTGGGCGACGGCAATCTGCATTACAACGTGTCGCCGCCGAAGGGCGCCACCGGCGAGAACTTCGCCGAAATTGAGGCGGCAGTGAACCATGTCGCGCATGACGCGGTGCACGCGTTTGGCGGCTCGGTGTCCGCCGAGCATGGGCTTGGCGTGCTGCGTCGTGCCGAGGCGGCGCGTTACAAATCGCCGGTCGAGCTCAATCTCATGCGCGCGATCAAGCAGACACTGGATCCGCTGGGCAT
>CAYMSY010000042.1:0-5402 GCA_964393195.1 uncultured Alcaligenaceae bacterium
CCTCGTAACGAGTCTGACTCAATCCGCCTTGTTCCGCATCCAGTCTGCCGTCCCGAACAACTGCGCCATCAGCCATTCGGAGAGTTTTGGATCGACGGCGCAATCGACGAGAGCCAGCTGCATGCAGGCGAGCCAAGCATCGCGCTCTGCACCGCCAATGGCAAATGGCATATGCCGCATGCGCAGCTTGGGATGTCCGAAGCGTTCGATGTAGTGACTCGGTCCGCCCAGCCAGCCGCAGAGAAACCAGTGCAGCTTGTCGCGCGAACCGTCGAGTGTTTCCGGATGCAGTTTGCGGATGTCCGCAAACTCTTCATCGAGATCCATGTGATCATAGAAGGCATCAACCAGCGTGCGCACGCCCGGCTCGCCGCCGAACAGTTCAAACGGTGTGGCTTGCGCCGTCTGCTGTGATGCGTCACTCATGCGCCACTCCCCGGATGCAGCAGCACTTCGCGGAAGGTGCGCAGCATGCCAGCGGTCGCCCCCCAGATGTAGCGCTCCTGAAACGGCACCGCCCAGTATTCGCGGCGCTGGCCTTCACGCATGAAGCTGTCGCGTCGCCAACTGTGCTCGTCGAGCAGATGCGCGAGCGGCACTTCAAACACGTCCGCCACCTCGAAGGGGTCGGCCTTGTAACGCTGCGGCGCCGTCCGCGCGACGACGGGTGTGATTTCGTACGCAGTCACCGTGACATAGTTCGGCAGCGTGCCGACAATTTCGATCTGACTGGAATCGGTTCCAATCTCTTCTTCCGCCTCGCGCAGCGCTGTGGCGACGATATCGGCATCACCTTCATCCTGACGACCGCCCGGAAAGCTTATTTGTCCCGCGTGGTCATGCAAATGCGCCGTGCGCTGCGTGAGCACGACGTTCAACTGTTCATCGCGCTCAACCAGCAGGATCAGCACGCCTGCCGGCCGCACCGTGCGGCCGAGCGCGGCATGCATCTGCAAACGCTCCTGCACCGACATGTCGCCCGCCTCGCCGAGCGGCGTACCGCGCCAGTCGCTCGCGCGCCGGAGTTGCGATTGAATCGTTTCGATACGCATCACGCCCCCTCGCGTAGCACCTGAATCGGCGGTGTCGTCAAAACTGTTCGCGTACCAAGCCAGCCGGCCAGCAGCGTGAGTGTGGTCGCAGCGACGAGGCCAATCACCCATACCAGCGGCGAGGCGACAAACTCGATTTTCAGGATACGGGCCGCCAGTGCCCAGGTCAGCGCCATCGAGCCGAACACACCGAGCAGGCCCGCTGCAGCGCCGAGTGCGCTGAATTCTGCGATCAGGGCATTGCGGATCTGGTTGCTGGTACCGCCCAGCGTGCGGATCAGCGCGGTGTCATAGCGGCGTTCATCCTGTGTCGCAATCACGGCGGTGTAAAGCGTGAGCAGTCCGGCAACAAGCGTGAAGGCAAAGACGAATTCCAGCGCACGGGCGACCTGATCAACGATACTGCGGATGCGCATCATGATTTCCGACACGTCGATGGCGAGCACGTTCGGCGCAGCGCTGACGATGGATGGCAGTGTCTTCGTATCCGAAGCCGGAAGGTGAAACGCCGTGATGTAACTCTTGGGTAGCGGTGCAATCGTGTCTTCGGGAATGAGCGCGAAGAAGTTCACGCGGAAGCTGTCCCAATCCACTTTGCGCAAACTGGTGATGCGCACCTCAACCTTGTCTCCGGCGACGTCGAACACCACTCGATCACCAATCTTGAGGTTCAGCGTGGTCGCGATGCCTTCCTCGATCGACATGACACCGCGGTCCTTGTCGGTGAAGTATTCCCCCGCGACAATCCGGTTCGCCGCTGGCAACTGTTTTGCAGCGGACAGATTGAACTCACGATCAATGAGGCGTTTCGCGTTTTCTGCGACGTAGTCCTTCGCGCCGACCGGTTTGTCGTTTATGGCAACGAGGCGGCCGCGAACCATCGGAAAGAATTCCACGGCTTTGCCACCCGTCGGCGTCTGCGGCAACAGGCGCTTGAGCGTATCCACCTGATCCCCCTGAATGTTGATCAGGAAACGGTTGGGTGCATCGGCGGGAATGGATTTCTGCCAGGCACTGAACAGATCGGTTCGCACAAAGCCGACCGTGATCAGCGTCATGACGCCAAGGCCGAGACAGGCAATCTGGATGGCCGTTGACAGGCGTCTGCGGTCAAGATTGGCGAGGCCATACACCCACGACTGACGCCCCCCGAGCCGGGCCAGACGCCCGGAGCGCACAATGCGCCGGATGAGCCATAGCACGCCCGCCGCAAGCAGCGTCGCGGCACCGACCAGAACCAACAGTCCGCCCACGAAGATGGCACCCGTCTGCAAGTCCTGCGACTGCATCATGACAACAGCCAGCACCGCGACGGCGCCGAGCACGCTCGCCAGAATACCGCCACCGCCCACGGTGGGCATGTCACGTCGCAGTGCACGCACCGGTGGCGTGGCCGCAAGCGCCACCAACGGCGGAATGGCGAACCCGAGCAGCAAAACAAGGCCCGTCGCAAACGCCTTCAACAGCGGCAACCAGCCCGCAGGCGGCAGCGCGGAAGCGAACAGTCCGCGCACGAGATAGGTCAGCCCGGCCTGAGCCGCATACGCGAGCACAACGCCCAGCACGCATGCGATCAGCGCCAGCACGAAGAACTGGCCGACAAAGTGCATCAGCGTCTGCCGTTGACCGGCGCCCAGCGTCCGGAACAAGGTTGCGGTGTCGAGTTCACGCTTGAGATACCGACGCAACGCGAGCACGATGGCCACAACCGCGAGGAATACGGCAAACGATGCGGCCAGCCCGAGGAACTGCTCCGAACGCTCCAGCGTGGAGCGCACTTCGGGGCGCAGTTCACGAATCGTTTCCAGCCGCTGGCCGGGGCCGAGCCTGGGTTTGATCTGTTCGGCAAATTCCTGCGAGCGGACGCCTGCGACCTGCAGGCGATAGGTCGCGCGACTGCCGGGGCCGAGCAGCTCGCTCGCGGCAAGATCGGCGTTGGCCAGCAGTACCTTCGGCGCGGCGGACAGGAAGTTGCCCGCCACTTCCGGCTCTTCGGCGAAGATCTGCGCTATGCGCGGCGATATCTTGCCGACTTCAATCGTGTCGCCGACTTTGACGCCGAGGCGCGTCGCCAGACGTTCGTCGACGAAGACCTCACCCGCTTTGACATCCGCCACCAGCGGCACCCGCTCGCCATTGGCATTGCGTACTTCGATCGTACCGCGCAGCGGATACGGCGCGGACACCGCCTTGACATCGGAGAGCACTGAATCCTTCGCGGGCCCGCCTGTCGGCGACGGTGCACTGACCATGCTGCCGAAACGTGTCGACTCCGTCACGCGCAAACCCATCGCTGCGGCCTGCGTCGCAAACCCCGGAGGCAGCGGACGGTCAGCGGAAATCATTGCATCGGCACCGAGCAGCACGTTGGCCTGATTGGCGAACGCTGCCTTTACGCGATCAGCAAACATCGCGACCGCGCCGACGCTGGCAACCGCGACCGCAAGCGCGAGCACGAGAATGCGCGCCTCCGTCGAACGCAGTTCGCGGCGGACGAAGCGCAGGACCAGATTCACTGCACCACCTTGCCGCGCGCAAGACGCACCACATGATGGCAACGCGAAGCCAGGTCAAGATCGTGGGTCACGAGTACGAGCGTCGTGCCCTGTTCGCGGTTCAGTGTGAACATCAGTTCGATGATTTCGGCTCCGGTATCGGTATCGAGGTTGCCCGTGGGCTCATCACAAAAGACAATGCTCGGACTGGCGACGAAGGCGCGCGCGATCGCTACGCGTTGCTGCTCACCACCTGAAAGTTGCTTCGGCAGGTGATCGACCCGCTCACCGAGACCGACGCGCTTGAGCCAGTCTTGGGCCTTCGCCTCCGCATCACGCGCACCGGCCAGTTCCAGCGGCAGCATCACGTTTTCCAGCGCAGTCAACGCCGGCAGTAGCTGAAATGACTGGAATACAAAGCCGACCGCACCCTGACGCCGTTTCGCCAGCGCATCCTCGGACAGCGTGCTGATGACCTCGCCGTGCCAGGCGCCGCTACCGGAATTCGGCCGGGCCAGCCCGGCCAGCAGGCCGAGCAATGTCGTTTTTCCGGAGCCGGATGCACCAACGATGGCCAAGGTTTCGCCGGGCACCACCTTGAGTGAGACGTCCTCGAGAATGGTGAGCTGGCGGTCACCAAGCGGCACCACACGCGACAGCCGGTCAGCGGCGATGGCGGAGAGGACGTTGGAGGCCGATACGTCGCCGGCAGCTGCGGCAGTGGGGGAAGGGGTCATGACGCTTGAACTTCTTCTTTTAGGTCGTACTTAAGCAGTACATACAATGATTATGATGATGACAGCACATTTTCGGCGCCGGTTCCTCAAGTTCGTGATTTTGCTGGGCGCCTTCGCTGTGGTGACGGCGACTGCGAGCGCAAAAACCGCACAAATCCTCGTAGTCGGCGACTCACTGTCGGCGGGCTACGGTTTGTCTGCGGGGGAAGGTTGGGTTGATCTGCTGACAAAAAAGCTGGCCCGCGAAAAAATTTCGGCTCAAGTCATCAACGCCAGCATCAGCGGCGACACCACGGCGGGTGGCGTTTCCCGGCTCCCGGCGCTACTGTCAAAACACAAACCGACGCATGTGCTGATCGAACTGGGCGGCAACGACGGGTTACGCGGCTCACCGGTCGCGACGGCGAAGGCGAATCTGCTCAAAATGGCCGAACTCAGCCGGACATCGGGCGCCAAAGTGCTGATCATCGGCATGCAGATGCCGCCAAATTTCGGGCCTGCCTACACCGAGCAGTTTGAGGCGATGTACGCCGATGTGGCGAAATCGACCAACGCCGGATTGGTGCCACGGTTTCTGGACAAAATCGGTGCCGACCTGTCCAAGTTTCAGCCCGACCGCATCCATCCGACCGCCGCCGCACAGCCGATTCTGGTCGAGACGGTGTGGCCCGCGCTCGTGAAGCTGCTCAAGTGAGCACGGCGGCACAGAGCGGCACGGCGACCGTCGCCGATCTCGATCACTATCTCGCTGCCGGCGACATCATCGACGCCCGTTCCGAAGGCGAATATGCGGAAGACTTCATTCCCGGCGCAGCCAATCATCCGGTACTGAACAACGACGAGCGGGCACGCGTCGGTACGTTGAACAAGGTCGATTCGCCGTTCGCGGCCAAGCGCATGGGCGCGGCGCTGGTGTCACGCAACATCGCGAACATGCTGGAAAAGCACTTCGCCGACAAACCGCGCGACTGGGCGCCCCTTGTCTACTGCTGGCGCGGCGGCAAGCGTTCGCGTTCGCTGACGGTGGTGTTGCGCGAGATCGGCTTCAAGGCGGCGCAACTCGAAGGCGGCTACAAAGCGTATCGCGCACGCGTCGCCGCCGAGCTGACCGAGCTGCC
>CAYMSY010000042.1:5502-14028 GCA_964393195.1 uncultured Alcaligenaceae bacterium
GGCAATATCGATGCGCTGGTCGAATCGCTGCTCGTGGATCACTATGACCCGCTCTATACCAGCGCCATCAAACGCAACTACGCCAGACTGCCGGCAGCGCGCCATCTGAACCTCGCACAGCTTGATTCGCAAACGCTCGCGAATGCCGCGCAGACGCTGCGGGCGACGACTGCTTAGGCTATCAACTTTTTTCTATGAGCCTTATTTCATTGGGCCCAGGCCTTGTTTTTGCATAAAGTCGACTATTGGCTTTTTTCAGCTCTATGCCGCCATTGGATGTCATTTTTTGAAAAAGTTGTTACTGATTTTGCGGTTACGCATTTCACTACTTCGCAGGTTTTGTAGCCGGACAATGACCTCACACGCACCGAAGCGACGCCATGTCTGACGCCATCAGCCCGCGAATCGCGGCCGTTGACCTCGCGCGCGGCATCGCAATGCTGGGTGTTGCGCTGGTCAACGTGCATGCGTTCGCCGCTGTCTGGTCGTCGGTGTACGGGCTTGATCTCGCGCGCACGACGGCGGACGTGGTCGCCGAAACCGCGACCGCGATGCTGTTTACCCATCGCTCCTATCCGGTACTGGCGTTCCTGTTCGGCGCCGGGCTGGCATGGCAATGGACACGCCACGCCGGAAGCGCTCTGCCGTCGCAACGCCCGCCGCACAAGCGCCTGCGACCACGGCTGTGGGCGCTACTGGTGATTGGCATCGTCCACGGCTTGCTGCTGTGGCCGGGCGACGTGCTGGCAGCCTATGCCGTGATCGGGCTTCTGCTGGTCGCGCTGTTTCAGCGCAGTGACCGCACCATTCTGGCCGTTGCGCTTGCGGTGTACGGCGCGACCGCATTGCTCTATCTCATGCTCGGTAGCGTCATGATCGCGACCGGTGGTGCGCCGTTTGTAGCGGACGAACCCGCGGCCTCGTTCGCGGCCAGTACGGTGTCAGGGGCATTGGCGCTGCACCCGGCGGAATTCTGGGCGCGCGGCCTCGTGCAACTGCTGGTGAGCGACTTCTGGGCGCATGTGCTGCTCGGCATGTGGGCAGGCCGATCCGGCGCGCTACGGCGATTTTTCAAGGCACCGTTTGCCGCGCCGGGGTGGGTCGTGGTAGGCGCCGTGCTACTGACATTCGGCAGTGGCCTTGAACTTTATGCGGCGCGTCACGGTGGCTGGAACGCGCTGACGCTCAACGACTACGGCAATGGGCTCATGACGCTGGCGGTACTGCCCGCAAGTGTTGGCGGACTCTGGTTCTGGCTAACCGTAGCCGCGCTCTGGAGTCAAAGCCGCTTTGCCAATGGCCCGTTTGCAACACTCGTCGCGGCGTCCGGTCGTGCGCCGCTGTCGCAATTCATCGGGCAATCCATCCTCTTCGCGCTGCTGTTCAACAAGAGCCTGATCGGCTGGCACGGTGAACTCGGCCGTGGCAGCTACTTCCTGATAGCCATCGTCACCTACGTGCTGCTCGGCGGCTTCCTGCGCGCGTGGTCGGCGAGCGGTCATGCGCATGGCCCGATGGAAACGCTCTGGCGCGGGTTGACAAATCGCCTGAGCCCTCCACCTTCCTGAAATTCCCTCTGCTTTATCCTTCATCTCATGAACACTTCGCCCGCCACGCTTACCGTTGATATCGTCTCCGATGTCGTCTGTCCCTGGTGCTACATCGGCAAGCGCCACGTGGAAAAAGCGCTGGCCGACTGGCAGAAGGCAAATCCCGACGGATCGGTCAGCATTCGCTGGCACCCGTTTCAGCTGAACCCGGATCTGCCGCCGGAAGGGACCGATCGCAAGGGCTACCTCGAGGCCAAATTCGGCGGCCCCGAGCGCGCGAAGGAGATCTACGCCCGCGTCAGCGCCGCCGGTCGCAACGCCGGACTTGATCTCAATTTCGATGGCATCCTGAAACAACCGAATACGCTCGCTGCACACGCGCTGATCGCGTACGCACAGAGCGTGGATGACGGCCGTCATGGCGACGCCGTCGCCGAGCGATTGTTCCGTGCCTATTTCGTCAACGGCGAATTCATCGGCGACATCGATGTGCTGGTCGCGATCGCCGCCGAGTGCGGGCTCGATCCCAACGCAACGCGTGCCGTGATTTCCGAGGCTGCGACGCTTGCCCAGATCGCGGCGCAGGACGCCGGTGTCCGCCAGCAAGGCATTACCGGCGTGCCGTTTTTCGTGTTCAACCAGAAAATTGCACTGTCGGGCGCGCAGCCGCCCGATGTCATGCTGGACGCGATGAACAAGAGCCTGACTTAGCGCAGGTAGCCACCACTCGCCGCATCGACGCAGGAACCGTTCACATACTCCGGTGAATCGAGCGCCAGCCACTCGATCACTTTGGCGATTTCGTCGGCTTCGGCAAATCGCCGCGCAAAGACGATGCGGTTGAACTCGTCGATGCGTGATTGCGGCAGCTGGTCGAACATGCTGGTTTTGGTCGGCCCCGGCGCTACCGCGTTGACGAGGATTCCCTGCGGACCATAGAGTTTGGCCAGGCTTTTGGTCAGATTCAGGATCGCGCCCTTGCTGGCACCATACCAGACGTCAGGATGGCCGCCAAAGCCCGCGACCGAAGCGATGTTGATGACGCGCCCCTTGACCGCATCGGTCGCGGACGCCGAGATCATCTTCGGCGCCAGACAGCGAATCAGCTCGGCAGGCGCCTCGATATTGGTCGCAATCAGATCACGCCGGTCCTTCGGCAGATAAGATTCAAACGGCTGTGCCGTCAGCATCGCTGCATTGTTGACAAGCACATCGACGTGCGGCAGCGAGGCACACAGCGCCGCGATCGCATCGACATCGCGCAAGTCGAACGGCACACGCTGGCAGTATTCGCCATCGAGCGCAAACGACGAAAAGTCCCGACCCAACGCCAGTACGCGAGTGAGCGGTAACGGCGTTTCTGCCGCTTCTTGCCGTTTGTCGTTACGGGCCAGCAATCGTGCGGCCGTCGCGTAGCCTATGCCCCGCGTCGCACCGGTAACAAGAATGGTCTTCATCAAACGAGTGTAGCGGCGAGCTTTCTAGAATCAAAAGATGTTCCCAATTTTCGATCTTTCGGGCGAACCGTTCACGCGCGGCCTCAGGCACGGACAACTGGCGCGTGTGCAGGTGACGGGCTCCGTGCATTGCTATGCGGCGCTTTTTGCCAGTTGCGGTATCGACTGGGCAAAGGCGCAGCGAAGGGCCGCGCTGTTTCGCGACATCATCGAGGGCTGCGGCGGCGGCATGATTGAAGAGCTGGAGGGCATCGCCGCTGGCAGTGGTTTCCATATCAACGAAATCCTCGCGCTCAACTGCCGTACCGAAATCCTGCCGCCATCATTCCTGGGCATGGAACAGGTCAACACCGATGCTGCACGCGCAAAGAACGCGGCGTTGGGCCTGTTTGACATTGGTGAATGCACCAGCGTGGCGGTCACCGGCACCCGATGCGTCGACGGACAGACACGCATTGCACAGAACTGGGACTGGGTTGGTTATCAGCGCAAAAACGTCATTGGCTTGCGTGTAATGCGCGAGGGCTGGCCGGACTATCTGACGCTGACCGAAGCCGGCATCCTTGCCAAGATCGGCGTCAACGAGCACGGCGTTGCCGTGGGCCTCAACATCCTGCGCGCAACCAACGACCGTGAACAGCTGGGCATACCGGTTCATGTTTTTCAGCGTCTGGCACTCGACTGCAAAGATGTCGACGCTGTCCTTGCGCTGGCGCGCTCCCTGCTATTCGCCGCCTCTTCGAATGCCATTCTTGGCGACAGCAGCGGTCGCGTCACGTCACTGGAATACAGTCCGAATGGCGTTTCCGCGATCGAACCCGATCAGGGCGTGGTCACCCACACCAATCACTTCTGCGACCTCAAGCTGGCCGAAAAACAGGCACCGCTCACGCAAATGCTCACTACAGAACCTCGGCTTGAGTGCGCCGATGCGCACGTAGCGCGGTGGCCCGACCAGATCACGGATGAGCATCTTGAGTCACTGTTGCGCGATGAATCGGGTGGTCAGTTCGGCGCCATTTGCCGTTCTCCGGATCCGGCTCTGCCGCCCGAACTGCGCGTTGAAAGCGTGTTCGGTGTCGTCATCAATTGCAGCACGCGCGAGATGCTGGTTGCGCCGGACGTGCCTTCGAGGGTAGATTTCGAGCGGATAAGCCTGTAACACCGGAGGCATTCCGCATCCGGCGTGAATTTCACTACGGACAAAACGCATGCCATCCCGCTTCTATGCACTCGCAATCGCTATTGCCATCTTTCTGGCGAGCCTTGTCCTTGAGTTCGTGTTCAAGGCGCCCTGGGTCACCTGGCCCATCATCGTTGTCAGCGGGCTGCTGTCAGCCGTAGGGCTGGTAGACGTCACCCAGACCAAACAGGCGATCCGTCGCAACTACCCGATCCTTGCGCACTTCCGCTTCTTCTTCGAATACATCCGGCCCGAGTTGCGCCAGTATTTCATCGAAAGCGACAACGAGGCGGCACCGTTTTCGCGGGCCTCACGTTCGCTGGTTTATCAACGAGCCAAGAAAGAAGCCGACAAGCGGCCGTTCGGTACGCAGCTTGATGTCTACGAACCCGGCTACGAATGGATGAACCATTCGATTTCACCGGCGCCGCAGTCGCCCTCCGACTTCCGGCTCACCATCGGCAGCGACACGGCTCAACCTTACTCGGCGTCGGTTTTCAACATCTCGGCCATGAGCTTTGGTGCGCTTTCGGCCAACGCCATACGTGCGCTCAATCTCGGCGCAAAGAACGGCAACTTTGCCCACGACACCGGCGAGGGTTCGATCTCCCGCTATCACCGGGAGCATGGCGGTGACCTGATCTGGGAGCTGGGCAGCGGCTACTTCGGATGCCGCACCGCCGATGGCAAGTTCGATCCAGTGCGCTTTGCCGAACAGGCGCAGCACCCGCAGGTGCGTATGGTCGAGCTGAAGTTGTCGCAGGGCGCCAAGCCCGGTCACGGCGGCGTATTGCCCGGCCCCAAGGTCACCGCCGAAATCGCAGAAGCGCGCGGCGTGACCATTGGTGTCGACTGTGTATCACCCGCCAGCCACAGCGTATTTTCAACGCCAATAGAGATGCTGGAGTTCATCGCGAAAATGCGTGAACTGTCGGGTGGAAAACCTGCCGGCATGAAGCTCGCGATTGGCCACCCGTGGGAATTCTTTGCTATCGCCAAAGCCATGGTGAAAACCGGCATTACGCCCGACTTCATTGTGGTCGATGGCTCTGAAGGTGGCACCGGTGCCGCTCCGGTCGAATTTACCGATCACGTCGGCGTACCGTTGCGCGAGGCCTTGCTGCTGGTGCATAACACGCTGGTGGGCGTCGGGCTGCGTGAGCGCGTCCGCGTCGGCGCGAGTGGCAAGATCGTGTCGGCGTTTGACATCGCGAAAACGCTCGCGATGGGTGCCGACTGGTGCAACTCGGCGCGCGGATTCATGTTTGCGCTGGGCTGCATTCAGGCGCAGTCATGCCACACCGGCACCTGTCCCACGGGCGTAACCACGCAGGACCCATTGCGTCAGCGTGCGCTGGTCGTGCCGACCAAGGCCGACCGCGTGATGGAGTTCCACAACAGTACGCTGCACGCGCTGGCGGAACTCCTCGCAGCAGCGGGTCTCACTCACCCAAGCCAGCTTCGCCCTGAACACATCATCCGCCGCATCAGCACCACCGAAGTCACCTCGCTGGCAACGCTCTACAAATTCCTGAAGCCCGGCGAGCTGCTGAGCGACACCTCGGGACATCAGGTATTCGCCTACTATTGGAACAAGGCACGCGCGGAATCGTTTGCGCTGATCTGACGCCGTCCAGCCCGCGTCAGGGCTATTTCCTGGCCTTAGCTGCCGGTTTTTTTGTGCTCGAAGCGGCGGCGCTTGCAGGTTTTATCAATGTGTCGAGCTGCTTCTCCATGGCATCCTGAATCGGCCCCTTGAAGGCGGCCATCAGGAACCCCAGCTTGACGTCGACCTGCATGTCCTTGCCATTCACGGCCAGCGTGCCGTGCAGGCCACTGCGATCAAAGTGCAGGACGTCACCTTCCCAATTCGAACGGAGGTCATACTCCTTGGCGAGCTTGGCGGCGACTTTGTCGGCCACTTTTTTGGCATCGGCGAGCGTAACGTGATGGGCGCGCTTGATCGAGATATGGGACACTTTGCAACCTCCTGACGTGTTCAATTTCCTATTCTGCAACAGATGAGCGCACCGCAACCGCGTCTTGAACTGGCGATCTCGCTTGCCGTGGAGGCGAGCGAAATGATTCGCATTGCATTTGCTGCGCGACAGCATGTAACCACAGAGAAGTCGGCAAACGACCTTGCCACTGAAACCGACTCGGCGGTTGAAACGATGATGGCAGAACGCATTGCCCGGGCGTTTCCCGGCGACATCCTGCTCGGCGAAGAAGGTGGACAACGGGCGCTGGGCAACGCGGCGGCGACAGGCGTGCGCTGGATCGTCGATCCGCTGGACGGCACCTTCAACTTCGTGCACGGCTTTCCATACATCGCGACATCGATCGCCATCGAACGCGACGGGGACATTGAGGCGGGCGTCATCATCAATCCGCTTACCAACGAAATATTTCATGGCGTGCGGGGGAGCGGTGCGTGGCTAAGTGACGGTTCCGATTTGACAAAACCGTCTCGGGCGCTCGGCGTATCGTCTGCCAATCGACTGGACCAGGCCCTGATCGCGAGCGTGCTGCCGTCTGCAGCCAGCGCGTCGTTCGAACAGGTGCTTCCCGCCTGGCTGGATGTTGTCCGTGCCTGCGGGAGCATCCGCCGTACCGGGGCCGCAGCCCTTGATCTGGCTCACGTGGCAGCAGGTCGTCTCGACGGTTTCTTTGTGATGAGTCTCGCTCGATGGGATGCAGCGGCGGGCGCGCTCCTCGTGCGCGAAGCCGGCGGAACCGTTCGTGACTTTTCGGGCGGCGACGAGTATCTCGAAACCAATCAGGTGATCGCCGGTACCGCAGAGACGACCGCCGCATTGGTCAAAGTGTTACGAGGTCACGCAAAATCGAGTAAAAGACTGAATCGGGGATGAGGGGACTTTGCACGAATGACGGCAAGAAGTATTGCGCCGGGGGGCGCTCGTGTGTGGGTAACGGGTGGAAGCGTTGTGCTGGCGATGTTGGTCATGCTGGGGCTCGGCGGTTGCGCGAGTGGGCCGCAGCCGACGGGACTGACGCCCCCGGTGAACACCAGCTCGGTATTCGCCCCGCCCAACGATCCCGCCGATGCCGCATGGCATCCGGTCAACATCCGGTTCAAAACGCCCACCAAATACAGCGCGCACACGGCGGAAGGTTCGCCCTGCATCAGGGCCGAAGCGAATGGCGCGTGGTCCCTGTGGGTAGCGGCGGTGCCCCCGGGCAACGCCGGCGGGTCGCTGTTGTCGTGGCGCTGGCACGTACCGTCCCTGATTGCGGATGCCGACACCACGGCAGTCGGCAAGGATGACTCCGCCGTACGTGTCGTAATTGCATTCAAGGGCGACCGCAGCAAGCTGGATGCGGCAGAACGCGCGACGATGAGCCTCGCCAAAGCGATTGGCGGCAATGAACTGCCTTACGCCGCTATCCAGTACATCTGGGAACCGCGAGTGCCGGTGGATACGATCCTGCCCAATGCCAACACCGGACGCATCAAGAAACTCGTGGTCAAGCGCGATACAGACGGGCTCAACAGCTGGCTGTCGTTCACGCGCGATGTGCGTGCCGATTTTCGGCGTGCATTTCCGGGCGAAGAACCGGGCGAGATCGAGAGCGTTGGACTGATGACCGACACCGACAGCCTTGGTGGCAAAACCGAGGCCTGCTACGCCGACATCGTTCTACGCTGAACGCTTGAACGTCGCCAGCGCGGTGGCTGCCGCGACAAACAATCCGCCGAACAGGCGGTTAAGAAAACGTATCTGGGATTCAGTGCGAAAGTAGGACAGGACGCGCGCGGCGAATCCGGTGTAGAGCGCCATGATCACGAAGTCGGTGAACGCAAACGTCGCAGCAATCACCAGATATTGCGGCAGCAGCGGTGCCTGTGTGTCGATGAATTGCGGCATCACTGCCATCATGAAGACGATGCCTTTCGGATTGGTCGCGTTGACCGCCCAGCCCCGCGTAATCAGGCTCCTGGCTGAGGTCTGCGCCTCGTCATTCTGCGCAGCCGCAAGCGGGGTGGCGGGCGCGCGCCATTGCTTTATGCCGAGATAGACCAGATAAGCCACGCCCAGCCATTTGAGCGCTGCAAAGGCCAGACCGGATGCACTCAGGATGGCGCCGAGACCAATTGCAACAATTGCCAGCGCAGTCCAGATCCCCGCGATCAGGCCCAGCGTGCCGACGAAACCGCGACGAAAGCCGTGATTCATGCCGCAACTCATGGCATAGATGGCACCCGATCCGGGTGAGATCGAGATGATCCAGGAAGCAACGAAGAAAGCGAGCCAGGTTTCAAGGGCCATGATGGGTTGCGATTGGTTGATTGAAATCAGGTGGGCGTCGCAAA
>CAYMSY010000043.1:0-13877 GCA_964393195.1 uncultured Alcaligenaceae bacterium
CCCCTGGGAGTGGGGTGCCTCGCTCGCCGCATGGCCGATGCTCAAGATGATGGGGCTGTGGCCGCGCTCGTCGCACGCCGAACCGCAGCACGTCATCGTATATCCGGGGCTCGCAGCCGGCGACGCCTCGACGCGACCGCTGCGCTCGTTTCTGGAAGATCTGGGCTATGTTGTGCACGGCTGGTATCAGGGCATGAATCGCGGGCCGGGCCGCGGTGTGCTCGGGCGCATGCGCGAGCAGCTCGTTGCGGTGCATCGCGACACGAAGCAACCGGTTTCACTGATCGGCTGGAGTCTCGGCGGTGTGTACGCGCGCGAGCTGGCGAAGGACGAGCCGAAAGCAGTGCGCAACGTCATCACACTGGGCACGCCGTTCGCGCAGAGTCCGCGCTCGACCAATGCATGGCGCGTGTACTCGATGCTTTCGGGAGAAACGCTGCCTGATGAACTGATGCTGCACAAACTCGCCGAAGCGCCGCCGGTGCCGTTCACTAGCCTGTACTCAAAGACCGACGGTGTTGTGGCATGGCAGGCGAGCATCCAGAAGCCGAGTCCTCATCATTCGCAAATCGAAAACGTGGAGGTGTTCGCAAGTCATCTCGGCATCGGTGTCAACGCCGCGGCATGGTTTGCCATTGCTGATCGTCTGGCGCTGCCAAGAGACGAATGGACAGCGTTCAAACCGCCAATGGCTGCGCGCTTCCTGTTCGGCTAGGGCCTGGTCACTTGAAAGTTACGGCCAACGGCCTCGATTTTGAGGTCGAAATCAACGAGCCGACAAACGTTGCGAGTGGTGCAGACGCGCCCACGGTGCTGCTGATCATGGGCCTCGGCATGCAGCTCGTCGCGTGGCCACCCGCGTTCATCAAGGCACTTAACGACGCGGGCTATCGTGTTCTGCGGCTTGACAATCGTGACATCGGGTTGTCGTACAAAACGACCGCACCGCTGCCGAACCTGACGTGGATGGCGCTCAAGTTTCGCCTGCGATTACCGATTCATGCGGATTACACGCTGCGTGAAATGGTGGAAGACACGCGCGGCGTGCTCGACGCGCTGAACGTTACGCGTTGTCATGTGATCGGCGTGTCGATGGGCGGCATGATTGCGCAGGGCCTCGCGAGTCATCATCCGTCGCGCGTGCTCTCGCTCGTAAGCATCATGAGCACGACCGGCGCGCGCGGTTTGCCGCAGGCGACGCCGAAAGCGGCGATGGCGCTACTGTCGCGACCGAAGAGCAAGCAGCGCGACGACATCATCGAACACTTCACCAAAGTGCTGCGCGTGATCGGCAGCCCCCAGTATCCGATGGCAGAAGCCGAAGTTCGGCAGCGCATTGGCGAGGCATTTGACCGGTCGTTCTACCCGGCCGGTACGATCAAGCAGCTCGCGGCGATCATGTCTTCAGGTGACCGCAGCGAAGAAGTGCGTCGAATCACCGCGCCAACGCTCGTCATTCACGGGCGCGACGATCCGCTGGTGCCGCTCAAAAATGGCGAGGACACGGCCAAAAAAATTGCGGGCAGCGAGTACACCGTGATCGACGGCATGGGCCATGACCTCGGCGTGCTGCCGGTATTGATCGAGCGCATCGTGCCGTTTTTGCAGAAAAATACACCGGCTTGACGGCATCAACTTTTGCGTGAAACCCTTATTTCATGAGGCGTAGGGGCGCGAAATAGCTAAAGTTGACTATTGGCTTTTTGATCGCCTGAGCCCTTATTGAATAAGGCTTTCAGTACAAAGTTGTCAACGAATCAGGCACAGCAAACCGTGCAATGACGCCATGCCGATCACCAGCGGCACCAGCATTCCGCCGCGTCGCCACCAGGCGTAGATGCCCGTGATGATCGCCGCGACCAGATGCGGCCAGCGTGCGTTGAGATTGAATTCACCCGCATTGAACAGAATGAGAGGTAAGACCAGTGCCGCAAAGATTGCCGGCACCGCGAGTTGCAACGCGCGCTCGAAGCGTGGCGGCAACTGTTTGCCCGCGAGCAGGCCAATGAACGAATAGCGAATTGCAAACGTGCCCACGGCGAGTCCGATGATCGCGAGCCAGCCGTCAACCGTGCCGAAGCTGCCCCAGTTCATTGCGCCGCTCCTTCGCGGTTCGCCCGCTTCGCCAGCACCGCGTCAACGACCATGCCAACACAGGTGCCAAATACGCAGGCCGCGATGAGCCCAGTTTTCAATGGCATCGCATAGAGCAACACGCCGGCAACGCCGCCCGCAGTCGCCGCAAGCATCTGGCTGCGCGTCTTGAGCAATGGCACCACCATCGCCACAAACGAAAGCGGAATCGTGAAATCAAGCTGCCAGCTGGTCGGCAATTTCGCGCCCGCAAACGCACCAATCGCATTCATGAGCACCCACCACGGCCACAACATCATCGCGCAACCGAGATAGAACGCGAGCGGATGCTCCATGTGCTCGCCACGCTGATGTCGTGCCTCATTCGAGATGAATGTCTGGTCCACGAGAAACGCCGCCCACAGCATGCGCTCCTTGCGCGATGCGCCCGCAATGCGCTGCGAAATCGCCGCGCTGTACACGGCCATGCGCAGATTCACGACCAACCCGGACACAATCGCGATCATCAGCGGCGCACCGCCAGACAAAAACTGCGTGAGTACCGCTTGCGACGATCCGGCGAACGCAAACGCGGCCAGCGCCACGGCACCCCATTCGCCCAGTCCCGCCTGCACCGACGCGACGCCACACACGAGGCCGAACGGGATGTAGGAGGGAATCAGTTGCAGGCATTCGACAACGCCGGCTCGAAATGCCCGATTTTGCGCCGCACGTGACGCAGCGTGATCAGCGCCAGCGTTCATGCGCGGACGTAGTGAACGAACGAGAACGGGACGTCGACCCCGCCCGCATTCAAAGGTGCGCTGTGACGCTCACGCGAAACCTCACGAAACTGAGTGCGATCCCACGCCGGGAACGTCGCATCACCATCAACCTCCGCCTCGATCTCAGTCAGGTACAAATCGTCGGTCAGCGGCAAGGCTTCGCGATACATGGCGTTACCGCCAATTACGAAAACGGGTTGCTCGGCAGCAGGCGGCAAAGCCAGTGCTGCGTCCAGCGAACGCACGGCAATCACCCCCTCGGGCAGCGCGAGTGCCTGCGAAGACACGACGACATGCTCACGGTTCGGCAACGGCTTGGGGAATGCTTCCCAGGTGCGACGGCCCATGATGATGCGTTTGCCGCTGGTGAGCGCCTTGAAATGCTTGAGATCGACGGACAGATGCCAGGGCAAGGTGCCATTGCGACCGATGACGCCGTTGGCGGCCACAGCCGCGATCAGGGCCAGGCGAGGCCGGGGGGTAAAGCTCATGGCAAGATTGTATGAGTCCCGCGCCGTCGGCCGCGGCGGGGCATGCGGCCCTAAAATGGATCGGTGTACTACCCCCGCTCCCTGACCAACGTCATTCTCGCCTGCTTCGTGCTGTCGGCCGTGCCGTTGGTGGTCGCGCTGGCCGAACTTGCCTTTGGCCTGGACAGTCTGGCCAAACGATCGCAACTCTCGGTACGCGAGGCAGAGGCCGCCAGCGCAGCGTCGCGCGAATTGCGCGATGTCACCGGCAAGATTGAGCGCGCCGTGCGCCAGTCCATCGTTCTCGAAGACGCGACGCTGATCGATGGCTACCGCAAGCTGGATTCCCAGCTCGAACAGACACTGATCCGCAGCCAGAGCCTGCCGCTGACCGACGAGGAGCGCGCGGTGCTCAAGCAGGTCGGGGCCCAGCGCGTCGTGCTGGCCGCCGCGCTGAAAAACGGGATTCCCGATATTGCCGAACGTCCGAAGCTGGCGGAAAACGCAGCCGACCTCGCCGACAACGCGGCGCAGGCTGCCGCACTCCTTGGGCGTGTCACCGAGCGCGAGGTCATCACGTTGCGGGAAATGGCAGCAAAAACCAGAGAAAACTGGCCCTGGTTTCTCGGTGTCGCCGCTGTCACCGCCCTGTTGCTGGCGGTCGGTTTCTCGATCCTGATTTCGCGGCCGCTACGAAACATTGATCGCAGCATCCGCAAGCTGGGGCGCGGCGAATTCAATGAAGACATCCACATTACAGGTCCGCGCGATCTGCGTTCACTGGGCGAACGGCTGGATTGGTTGCGCCGCCGCCTGCTGGAACTGGAAACCCATCAGACGCGCTTCCTGCGGCATGTCTCGCACGAGCTCAAGACGCCCCTCACGGCCGTGCGCGAAGGCTCTGAACTTCTGAATGACCGCATTGTCGGAGAGATGTCGACACAGCAAACCGATGTCGTGCGCATCATTCGGGACAATACGGTGTCGTTGCAGCGGCTGATTGAGGACTTGCTGTCATACCAGCAGCACAAGAGTGCGACGCAGCTCAATGTGGAGTCGGTTGATCTGAAAGCGGTGATTGAGCGGGTGGTGCGCGAGCACCGGCTGGAAATGCTGTCACGGGTGATTTCGGCGGAAGTACAGGGCGACGCGATTACGCTGAAGGGCGATCGCGAGCAATTGCGCGTGGTGTTGGATAATCTGGTATCCAACGCCATCAAGTACACGCCTCGCGGCGGCAAAGTACGCATCATCAGCAGCGTCGATGGCGCGATGGCCCAGATTGATGTTGAAGACGATGGCCCCGGTGTGGCCCTCGAAGAACAGGAACGCGTGTTCGAATCCTTTTATCGCGGTGACGCCAGTGCCAACGGCAAGGTCAAGGGCTCGGGTCTGGGTTTAGCCATTGTGCGCGAGTACGTGCTGGCCCACCAGGGCCATGTGTTCGTGGTGGAACCTGGCAAGCCCGGCGGGCGCTTTCGCGTTCGCCTGCCACTCGATTTGATGCGCAGCGACGGTCCGATGACCGTCATGCAGGGAGATTCAATTGCGGCTTAGTGGTGGTTCCAGATCTTTTTCCGGCGGCGTGATCGTTGCGATGACCACTGCATTTGCAGTTTTGCTCGCAGGATGCGCAACCACGACCGACGCGCCGCAGCAGGTCGCCGCTGCCCAACCTGTCGTTTCACAGACGGTCTATGTGCCGGTCTATGTCGAAGTCGAGAAGAAGGCACCGCCTGCGCCTGTCCCGGAGCCGGTCAAGCTGCCGGAAGATCAGGAGCAAAGTCTGGCGCTGCTGATTGAAATGTCGCGTTCGGCAAATGCCAGCGCCGACGATCTGCGCAAGGATTTCACGGCATCGCAGAACGCCTTTAACAAGGACCGCACACCAGTCAACCGCATGCGTTACGCCTGGCTATCGGCCTTGCTTGGCCCCGCAGCCGGCGACGACGCGCGGTTGCTGGGACTGCTGGAGCCGCTGGTCGCAAAAACCGGGGGCCTCGCCGTCACCCACCCGCTGCGCGCGGTGGCCGACGTACTCGTTGCGCAGGTCGCCGAGCGTACGCGTCAGGTGCGTGAAGAGCAAAAGCGCGCCGACGCGCTGCAGCAGAAGCTTGATGCGCTCAAAGCCATCGAAAAACAGCTGCTTGACCGCGAACGCCGCAGGAACTGACGATCATGGCCGCAGAAATCCTCCTGGTTGATGATGATCCCGATCTGCTCAAGCTGATCGGATTGCGGCTGTCGGCTGCCGGTTACCGTGTGCGCAATGCGGAAAGCGGCGAGGCCGCACTGGCACAAATTGCGGTGGGCCGCCCGGCGGTCGTAGTCACTGACCTGCGCATGCCCGGCATCGATGGCATGCAACTGTTCGAGCAGATCAATGCGCAGCATCCGACGCTGCCGGTCATCATCCTGACCGCACACGGCACCATCCCGGACGCCGTCGCGGCCACACAGCGTGGCGTATTCGGGTTCCTGACCAAGCCGTTTGATCCGCAGGATCTGCTCAAGAAAGTGGCTCAGGCAGTCACGGTATCCGGGGAGTCCCGTGACGACGCGCAGACAGCCGCGAGCACTGAGGCATGGCGGGCCGAAATCGTGACCCGCAGTGCAAAGATGGACGACCTGCTGCGTCGCGCACGGCTGGTCGCGGACTCAATGGCCTCGGTGCTGGTGCTCGGCGAGTCGGGTACCGGCAAGGAGCTGCTCGCACGGGCGATCCATGCCGCCAGCAGCCGGGCCAGCAAACCCTTTCTCGCCATCAACTGCGCCGCGATTCCCGAGCAGCTGCTGGAAAGCGAGCTGTTTGGTTACGCCAAGGGCGCTTTCACCGGTGCCGCAACCGCGCAGCAGGGCCTGTTTCAGGCGGCTGACGGCGGCTCGCTCTTCCTCGACGAAATCGGCGACATGCCGCTGTCGCTTCAGGCCAAATTGCTTCGTGTGCTGCAGGAAGGCAGCGTGCGTCCGGTCGGGGCGACGCAATCAGTGAATGTGGACGTCCGCATCATCTCGGCTACCCATCGCAACCTTGACCAGATGCGTGCCGACCGCACGTTCCGCGAAGACCTGTTCTATCGCCTGAATGTCGTGGCGCTGAAGCTGCCGTCGCTCGGCGAACGTCGCGAGGACATTCCGCTGCTGGCCAATCATTTCCTCAAGAAGATTGCGACGCGCTATCGCAAACCGGTGCCGACGCTGGCACCCGACGCGCTGGCTGCGCTTGTATCTGCGCCGTGGCCGGGCAACGTGCGTCAGCTGGAAAACCTGCTGGAACAGGCGGTTGCGCTGTCTACGACCCACGTGATCCCGTTGTCGCTGATCCGGCACAGTCTGGACGACAGCTCGGCGCCGCTGGTGTCATTCGAATCCGCGCGCAAGACCTTTGAGCGCGACTATCTGGTCCGCATTCTCAAGCTGACGGCCGGCAACGCCGCGCAGGCGGCACAAATGGCCGGACGCAATCGCACCGAGTTTTACAAGCTCCTGCAGCGCCATAACCTTGAACCGGGCATGTTCAAGTCCTAGTCCCGATCCGTCCCCGCTCCGCACACCTCATCCATGAACATTCAATTCAAAGTATTGCGCGAGGCTGCGCGGTCTTTTCTGCCCGCCTATGCGACAAACGGTTCCGCCGGTCTTGATCTGCGTGCCTGTATCGATGCGGCAATCGAACTCGCGCCCGGCGCGACAACGCTTCTGCCAACGGGACTGGCCATTCATATCGCCAACCCCGGATACGCAGCTCTGATCCTGCCGCGCTCGGGATTGGGCCATAAACATGGCATCGTGCTTGGCAATCTGGTCGGCCTGATCGATAGCGACTATCAGGGCGAACTCATGGTGAGCTGCTGGAACCGCGGTCAGGCCGCATTCACAATCCAGCCGCAGGAACGCATCGCGCAACTGGTGATCGTGCCGGTGCAGCAAGTGAAGTTTGAAGAGGTCGCCGACTTCACCGCCAGCGATCGTGGCGCAGGAGGATTCGGCAGCACGGGGCGCTCATGAGTCGCGACCAGGAGACGCGGCATCGCCCTCGCGTTATCTGCCTGGGCGTTGCCACGCTCGACCTGATCTTTCGCGTGGACACCATTCCTGCGGCGCCGGCCAAATTCGGTGCGTCAGACTTCGTTGTCACCGGTGGCGGCATGGCGGCCAATGCGGCCGTCGCCGTGCAGCGGCTCGGCGGTGAGGCGCAATACTGGGGACGCGTCGGTGACGACGATGTGGGCGATCAGATTTTGCGCTCGCTTGAGCGTGAGCATGTGGACATCTCGCATGTAAAGCGCCTGCCCGGAGCCCGCTCAAAAACCTCGGCCATCCTGATCGACGGTCGTGGCGAACGGCTGATCTGCTCGGCACCGGCGCAGGGTTATCCGGCGGATACCTCCTGGCTGCCACTGGATGAGGTCAAGCGGGCGGACGCGGTACACGCGGATTCGCGCTGGAAGCCGGGCGCCATTGCGCTCTTCGACGCTGCCGCTGATGCCGGCATACCGAGCGTCTTCGACGCCGATGCGGGCGACCCGGAGGAAGTGCTGACTATCGCGCGGCGTGCCACCCACCCGGTGTTCAGCGAACCCATGCTCAAGAGTCTGGGATTTGGCGAACCGGATGCCGCCGTACGGCGCGCGTTTGGCGGTCGCAATGTCATTTGTGGCGTCACGCTGGGCGAGCGCGGCATGGTCTGGTTTGATGGCAAGTCGCTGCAGCGAATTCCCGCCTGTACTGTGCATTCGATTGACACACTTGGCGCAGGCGACACCTGGCACGGCGCACTGGCAATTGCGCTGGCGGAGCAGCAACCCCTGTTGCAGGCGCTCACTTTCGCCACGAAGGTAGCCGCACTCAAGTGCACGCGCTTCGGCGGTCGCATCGGCATTCCGACGCGCGAGGAAGCGAACGCTTTTCTTTAGGGTCGACGAACCATTTCGCGTCAAATTGCCGCGCAAAGTGTTGAACTTTCTTTTTGCGGCCGCATCTTAGAAGTGTGGCAAGACGATACGCGGTTGACCCCTCTGCCGTGCTGTCGTTGTCCTCCCAGAGCGGGCTTCCCCCGGTCCGCTCGTGGTGACGTTTAGGGCGACCTTATCCCCCGATAGGTCGCCCTTTTTTATTGTGATCGCCGCACAGTCCCCGGGGCCGCCGGTCAACGGTCTTGCGATTTCTGCGGCACCAATTGACAGGGCAATCGTCTAATATGGCGTATGCGGCCTGCCAGTTGATGTCGTCGGGCCCGAAGAAAGGTTTTCAATGAGCGCAACGTGGCAAAAATTTGCATGGGTCGGTACCGGAGCAACGCTCGGCGTGGCCCTGTCGCTGGCGATTACGGTTGACGCGCAGCGTGACGTCAAGTCCACGATTCCGGTTGAAGAATTGCGAACCTTCTCCGAGGTGTTTGCCCGCATCAAGAACGATTACGTCGAGCCGGTCAGCGACAAGAAGCTGATTGAACAGGCGATCGGCGGGATGGTGTCGAGCCTTGATCCGCATTCCAATTTCCTTGACGATCAGGCGTTCAAGGAACTGCGCACGACAACCACCGGCAAATTCGGCGGCATCGGCATTGAAATCGGTACCGAAGACGGTTTCATCAAGGTCATTTCGCCCATTGACGAGACCCCGGCGGCTCGTGCCGGGATTCGCGCGGGTGACCTCATCGTCAAGGTCGACGGCGAATCGACGCGTGGCCTGACCACCACCAAGGCGGTCGAGATGATGCGCGGCAACCCCGGCACCAAGGTTCGCCTCGAAGTGTTCCGCAAAGAAGAGCGCAGCTCGCACTCCTATTCGCTGGTCCGCGAACAGATCAAGATTCAGGGCGTCAAGGCCAAGATGGTCGAGCCTGGCGTGTCGTTCATCCGCGTCCGTGCATTCAACGAAACAACCGTTGCCGACGTCGCCAAAGTGCTGACCGAGCAAAACGCGCAAACGCCGCTCAAGGGCGTCGTCCTTGATCTTCGCAACAACCCGGGTGGCCTGCTCGATGCAGCCGTAGGCTTGTCTGCCATGTTCCTGCCGAAAGATGCGCTGGTGGTGTACACCGAAGGCCGCATGGAAGGCAGCAAGACGCGCTATTTCGCCAGCAAGGACTACTACGCCCGCCGCGGCGCCGACCCGCTGGCCAATGCGCCGGAGATCCTGAAAACCGTTCCGCTGGTGGTGTTGACCAATGGCGGCGCAGCCTCGGCGTCGGAAATCGTTGCTGGTGCGCTGCAGGATCACAAGCGTGCCACCGTCATGGGCACCACGACCTTCGGCAAGGGCTCGGTGCAGAACATCATTCCGCTGTCGCAGACGACCGGCGTCAAGCTCACGACGTCGCGCTACTTCACGCCAAACGGCCGCTCGATTCAGGGCACCGGCATTGAACCCGACGTGCTGATCGAACAGCTGACCTGGGACGGCGTGATGCAGCCCAAACTCCAGCGCGAGAAAGACCTGTCGCGTCATCTCGTCGGCAAGGACGAGAAAAAAGAGGCGGCCGCCGAGGAAGACCTGTCCGAGGATGCACAGGACGCGAAGCTGATCAAGGTGCGCGAAGACCAGAAGAAGCTGAAGGGCTTCGACTGGGGCAATGACAAGGACTTCCTGTTCGGTCAGGCGCTGAACAAGGTCAAGGGGCTGCCTGTGGTCCGCTCGACGGTGGAAGCCACGGGTACCACCGCGAAGGCCGCGGTGCCGTCGAAGTAGTCCGAAGGCCCGGCCAGCCCGCGCCATTCTCGGTTCGGGCTGAGCGTGTCGAAGCCGTGGTGGCTCGCCGCAGCTCCGTCCCGTTGACGGGCTCAGGAAGAACGGCGCCTGCAACCCCTTGCTCGTTGCAACTAACGTCATGACTGCGTCCGACCCCACCACTGATCTCGATGACGACGCGCTGCTGCGCTATTCACGGCACATCCTGCTTGATGAATGGGGCGTGGCCGGTCAGGAACGGCTTGCGGCGTCGCGCGCACTGATCGTCGGTGCCGGCGGCCTCGGCTGTCCGGCAGCGCTCTTCCTCGCGTCCGCCGGCGTCGGCACCATCACCGTCGCCGATCATGACCGCGTCGATCTGACCAATCTGCAACGGCAAATCGCACACGAAACGGCGAGCGTCGGTGAGCTGAAAGTCGAATCACTGGCGCGGCGCCTGCGCGCACTCAACCCGCGCGTGAAAATCGAAACCATCGCACAGCGGCTCGAAGGCGACGCGCTCGCACGGGCAGTCGCACTTGCTGACGTCGTGCTCGACTGTACCGACCGCTTCGCCACGCGTCACGCCATCAACCGCGCCTGCGTCGCCGCCAGCAAACCGCTGGTTTCGGGCGCCGCAATCCGCTTCGACGGTCAGATCAGCGTATTTGACCCGCGCGTCGCGACTTCGCCCTGCTACCACTGCGTCTACCCGGAAACGAAGGATTTCGAGGAAACCGCCTGCGCCGAGATGGGCGTGTTTGCACCACTGGTCGGCATCATCGGCAGTTTGCAGGCGGCCGAGGCGTTGAAGCTGCTCGCCCGTATTGACGGTGCTGAAACGTTATGTGGGCGCTTGCTCACCATTGATGTGAGAAACATGGAGCTGTCGACGTTGCGGGTCAAACGCGATCCGAACTGCCTGGTTTGTGCTCAACATCAGGCATCCGGAACATAACAGCTTCGCGCGAAGAACCGCATCGAAATGCGGCTCAGGTCATGAAAATGGCTTTTATCGACATTCGCAATATTTGCGGCGTTAGCCCTGTTCGAATGCGACTCTCGCTAAAAAGCTGTCAGGCCGCAGAACCCGAAAATGACCTCCGGCGTTACAGGCAGGGCCGCTCCAGCCCCGGATTGCCGACGCGGTCGTTGCGTGTTCCGGTCGAGATCACTTTGCCACCCAGGTCATACTGCACATAGAAGCAGATCGGCGCATCGGGCCGCAGGTAGCGGTAGATATGTGTCAGCTCCTCGGGCTTCAGCGGAAAGCGAATCGTGAAGTAACTCGGGCCGAGCAGCGCTTCAACCTCGGCCTGCGTCAGGCCGGGCTGCACCTGCTGGATCCGTTCTTCGGTCAATACCTGAAGATAGTTGCTGAGTCGGCCGCCTTCATCGAAATCAACAAACCAGGTCACGCGGCCCTCGGGCGCCGTGGCGAACACCCAGCGCTCGCCCGCAGCGCGGGGCTGGACCAGTGTCGGCTTGCCCCAGCTCGCACGCACTTCGTCGCGCGTGGAGCGCTCCTTGAGCGGGCCGCGCGGCGCACAGCCCGCAAGGCAAAGGGCGGCGGCGAGGCCAATGGTCAACGTTTGAGCAAAGCGGAGGCGCAACATGTCGTGAATCGCGGCGAAAACAAACCGCGAAGATATCAGGCGCCGACGACCGCGTGCAGAACCAGACAACGGCGGGCTTATTCCTTGGTCACCAGCCAGATGCCATAGCAAACCAGCAACAGGGCGACGCCGTTCTTCCATTCGAGGATGGTTTCGCCCAGAAACATCGCCGACAACAGCGTGCCGAACACCGGCACCATGAAATTGAACACCGTCACCATGCTCACGCGGTTGTACTTGAGCAGGATGCTCCACAACGCAAACGCCGCCGCCGACAGCGCCACCATGTAAATCATCAGCGCCGTCGACTTGAGCGTGAAGCCGGACAGCGTGCCGCCGGTGGCGAAGCCGATCAGCAACAGCGCAACGCCACCAATCGCGAGCTGGTATCCGGTCATCACCACCGAATCCATGTGCTGAGAAATGCGCTTGCCGTAAATCGACGACGCCGAGAGTATGAATGCCGCGAGCACCACAGAGCCTTCGCCAAGCAACGTGAAATCAAACGACAGCAGGCCGTCGCTGAAATTCACCACCATCACGCCAACGAAACCGACGATGCAGCCGAGCACCTTGTTCCCGCTCAGACGATCGTTCTTGTAGATGTAATGCGCCAGCAGCACGCTGAAGAAAGTGCCCGTGGCATTCATGATCGAGCTCTTGACGCCTGTCGTGTACGCGAGACCGAGGTAGAAAAACAGATATTGCAGACTCGTCTGCGTCAGACCGAGCAGCGTCACCTGCCCCAGCGTGCGCGGCGTCAGCGCGAAGATGTTCTTCTTCGTCAGCGCCGCCAGCAGCAGCAAGACCAGCCCGGCCGGAATGAAACGATAGCCGGCGAACACCAGCTTCGACGGGATGTCACTGGCCGCGATGCCAAACAACGCGTAGCCGTTCTTGATCGCCGGATAAGCGCTGCCTCACAACCGGCAGCAGAACGATGCAAGCAGAAAGACCGTCTTGCGGTCGGTAAAAAAGGCGCCGGGATTCAATGAAATGATGGCGGTGCCCGATGAAATCGGGTTGCCTGATAGTGGCCAGATCACGTATTTTCGTCCAACGGTGCAGGCCGCGCGAAAATGGCGGTCTGATGTGCCTGCATTCCAGCGCAGTGCTTTGGTTTGCGGCATTTGGCTTGTGGATTCACAAGTTGCCCCAATCATTGTATGCTGCTGATCGGCTTTGCTCCAACACAAGCCTGATCCGGCACAATCCGCTACCAACACGCTTTCATCGCCCATGACGCTTGACCGATCCACCTCCATGCGCCGTAGCGCAGCACGACCCGCCCTGATGGCTGCGGCGGGCGCTGCTATGTGCTCACAGCTGGATCGGACTTATCGGTGCTGCCCGCCGCGCCACCAGCGCGTACTCAGACCTGCCGCGGGCTCCGCTCCCGCCGCACTTTCCTGAGCCCGGCGATCACCCTACCGTTTTCTTTCAGCACTACTCCAGATCGTCCGGGCCAGCCAAGCTTCTGGTGACGTACGTCGGCTTTGGCCACGTCGCGTCGGCCGCCCCAACCTCATTTTCTGGAGATCACATGTCTACTGTTTCCACGTCTGCGCCCCCGCTGCGCACGCTCACCGAGCTTGACCATATCCGCATCCTCAACCTTGTTCGCCGCAATCTGCAAAGCGGATTGATCGACTCCGACACGCCGATTGAAGCCGTCATCGACGACGCCGACCTCGTGCCGTCGCGCGAAATTCCGGGGAATATCGTGACGATGTACACCCGGCTCGTGGTGAAAGACCCGCTGTCCGGTGAGCGTCGCACGCTTGCGCTGTGTTACCCACAGGACGCAGAACCTGCCGCAGGCTTTGTCTCGGTGCTCGCCGCAATTGTAGCCGCCCTGCTGGGTCTGGCGATCGGCGAGACCGCGCAGTGGCTAACCCCGGACGGACGCAAGGCCTCGGTGGTGGTAGAGGAAATCCTGTTCCAGCCCGAAGCGAGCGGCGACTATCTGCTGTAACCACCGCAGGCCGGTAGGGTGGATACGCGAAGCGTCATCCACCGCGTCGTGGACGCCACGAATGGCGGATCATCCTTCGGGTATCCGCCCTACGCTAGCCGGCCGCGACGCCAAACAGCACCTAGCCGTTCTTGATCGCCGGATAGGCGCTGCCTCACAACCGGCAGCAGAATGATGCAAGCAGAAAGACCGTCTTGTGGTCGGTAAAAAAGTGCTGGGATTCAATGAAATGCCTGCCAGGCCGCACGATGGTTGTGCCGTGGCCGGGGCTGGTTGTCTGCGAGCC
>CAYMSY010000044.1:0-13844 GCA_964393195.1 uncultured Alcaligenaceae bacterium
GCGCTGGCGCGTGTGATGTACACCGCATCCTCGTCTTCAAGGACCGCAAGACTTGTTGATTCACCGAGCGTCTCCGTGAGTTTTTGCAATAACGGCAATACGGTCCGGGGTAGACGCGCCGAAGAGACATACGAATGACCCAGTCGCATGACCTTCGGCGTGAGCCAGTACGCCTTGCCGTCCGTAGCCATATAGCCCAGGGCCGTCAGCGTCATCAGGTAGCGGCGCGCTGCCGCACGGCTCAAATCCAGCCGGTGTGCGAGTTCACTCTGGGTGAGACGCGGTGTACTGTCATCAAAGGCGCAGATTACTTCCAGTCCTTTGCGCAGACCGTCAATCATGTCTGCCTTGGAAGGCTCAACAGCCTCGTGAGTAGAGCTATGCAGGGCGGTTACGGGAGAGGCATTCATCAGGTGCACTGGCTTGACTCGCGATTCCTTTTGTGTTCTATTATCGCACAAATGTTCGATAATCGCACAATTAAGTGTGCAGTGTAACCAAATCAGGACCAGCAAACTGATGAATCAGGCGGCAAATACTTCCAATCCACTCGGCATTGATGGCATCGAGTATGTCGAGTACGCAACGGCCGAGCCGCAGTCTTTTGGCGCGGCGCTGGAGCGACTTGGGTTTGTGGCCATCGCCCGTCACCGCAGTCGCGAAATCGTGCTCTATCGAGCAGGTGGCATGAACATCATTGTGAATGCTGACCCCTCCGTAGCGCTGCGCACGGATGACGAGAGCAGTGCGCCGCGCCTCAAGGCTTTTGCGCTGCGCGTCCGTGACGCTGCCGCAGCGTATTCGCACTGTATTGAGAAGGGCGCATGGCCGCTATCAGGCAATCCCGCGCCGCGCGTGGGTGCAATGGAGCTCAATATTCCCGGTATCTCGGGCGTCGGGGATAGTGTTATCTATTTTGTGGATCGCTATCAGGAGTTCTCGATTTACGACGTGGACTTCAAGAAACTGCCGACTGCCGGAGTGGATCATCCGGCGATCGCGGGCATGCATTTCTTCGGCATCGTCCAAGCGATTGAGGAGGCGCGCACCAAGGAATGGGTGGACTTTTATCAGGAGCTATTTGGTTTTACGGTTTTGCCGCAGGGCCAGTATTTTGGTGTCCTGCCCAAAGGGACGTTGCTCGAAAGCCCCTGCCGGAAGTTCTATCTGCAACTGGTTGAACCGCCCGAGCAGGCTGCCGTTTTGGCGTGGCAGGAGAAACTCACGCGCGTGGGCTTTGGTGCGCCTGACATCGCAGAACTCGTTCGTCAGCTATCGCAACGCGGCGTGAATTTCGTCGAGAGCAATAGCGTACACACAAGTGATCGTGGTGCCGTATCGTATTTGGGGGGGACCTCCTTCGAGTTCGTCAAAAGCCACCTCGGAGTCTGAATCGTGAATCTCGCGGATTTTTCGATGGACACGATCACGCTGCCGGGCTCACTTGAGAGCAAGCTCGACGCCGCAACAAGTGCCGGGTTCAGCCAGATTACGCTGTGGGCAAAAGACCTGGTGGGGCATCCCGATGGGTACGACGCAGCGCTCAATGAGGTGAGCCTCTCCGGTTTGCGGGTCAATGCGATTCAGGTCATGCGTGACTATGAGGGACTGTCCGGCGCGCTGCACCGCTACAAGATTGAAACCGTCAAGACCATGCTCAAACTCTGCGAGGCGGTCGGTGCGGAGCGGTTATTGATCTGTTCGTCAACGTCCGCGCATGCGTCGGGCGACATTGACCATATTGCCGCCGACCTCAGAAAGGTAGCGATGCTCGCTACGCCGCTGGGTATCCGCGTCGGATTTGAAGCTCTTTCCTGGGGGCGCCACGTGAACGATTTTGCTCTGTCGTGGGAAATCGTGCAGAGAGCTGATCGCGCAAATCTCGGCGTTTGCATTGACTCATTCCATGTCTTGGCGAATTGTGGCTTGAACGGTACTGACTTTGGTGCTCTGTCCTCAATACCTGGCGAACGTATCGCTTTTGTGCAGTTGTCGGATTTTTTGTGGAAAGCTGTCCGTACGCCGGAAGAGAGAATTGAAACGGCACGCCATCTACGCGTCTTTCCGGGTGAGGGTGTGCACAGTCCCGAGCTTTCTCGAATGATCCGCATGATTGACCGCTCCGGCTATCGTGGCGACTGGAGCTTCGAAGTATTCAATGATGACTACCTGCAAATGCCTGGTGAGGCGGTCGCGCAACGTGCGCGCGATGCGGCCATGTGGGTTGCCGCGCAGAGCGAGCGACGCAGTCTGCCTCGTACGGTGACACGCAGCGAGTCGTTGCACTAGGCGATCGGAAACAAGGAGGACCTGATGACCGACTTTTTGCAGCTTTTGCTGAGCGGCGTTGCTACGGGAGCCATCTATGCGATGGCTGCACTTGGCTTTACGTTGCTGTGGCAAGCAGCGGGTACGATCAACTTTGCGCAGGGAGAGTTTGTCATGCTTCCTGCGTTTGCGATGTTGATTGGCATGTCCGTTGGTCTGCCGTTGTGGGCTTCGTTCCTGATCGCCGTCGTACTGTCAATCCTGGTGCTCGGCGCTGCGTTCAAACGCTGGATCGTTGATCCGATGCGAGGTACCGGTGTCGTTGCTGTGGTTGTCGCGACCCTTGGTTTGTCGATTGGTCTTAAGTCTTTTGTGAAAGCAGCCTATAGCGCCGAGCCACATCCGTTCCCGAGCATCTTCGGCGATGAGGTGTTCAAAATTGCAGGCGTTACGGTATCGTACAGTGACGTCGGCGCGCTTGTATTTGCCGGACTGATGGTGCTTGGCCTGCAGATGTTTCTGAACAAGACCATCACCGGGCGGGCTATGCAGGCCGTGGCGCAGAACACTTTCTCCGCAGAAGCGCTGGGCATCAATGTCAAGCGCATGATCTTCTACACCTTCGCCATCAACGCGATCCTGGTCTGTGTCACCGCGCTACTGATTACGCCGACTTACCTGGCCAAGTTCGACATGGGCGACAACATCGGCCTTAAGGCATTCTTCGCCGCGATCATTGGTGGCTTCAACAATTCACGCGGCGCCCTGCTCGGCGGCATCCTCGTCGGTGTTCTCGAAAATCTGGCGGGGGCCTATCTGTCACCACAGTACAAAGACGGCGTCGCGCTGGTCCTCTTCATGGCCGTGATTCTGGTGAAACCGGATGGCTTGCTGGGTACTCCGCAGGAAAGGAAAGTCTGATGATCTCGAAGCAACATCTGGCTTTACTGGGTGTCGCGCTCGCGGCGCTGCTTGCCGCGCCTGCCGTGCTAAAAACCTATGGCCTCTATCTGCTCACCCTGTGGCTGGTTTACGTCATCGCTGCGCTAGGCCTCAATCTCACGGTAGGCTATGCGGGGCTCAAATCACTATGTCACGCCGGATTCATGGGTGTCGGTGCCTACACCGTCGCAATCATGATGAAAGCTGGTTTTTCGTTCTGGCTGGCAAGCCCTGTCGCCGTCGTGATCTGCTTTTTGCTTGGGCTAATCATCGGCTTCCCTGCCTTGCGCGTTCAGCTGCACTACCTTGGTTTTGCGACGCTCGGCTTCAATCTCCTGCTGGTGCTGTTCTTCCGCAACGAGGAGTGGTTGACCGGCGGTACCTTCGGCATCCAGAACATCAAGCGTCCTGAATTTCTGGGCATATCGCTTGACGGCAACGCTGCGTTCTATTTCATGGTATTAACAGTAACGGTGGTTACCGGCCTCGCGCTGGCGCTATTGCTCCGCTCACCGTGGGGGCGCGCCTTCGCCGCGCTGCGCGACAATCCGATTCGCGCCGAGAGCACCGGTGTCAATATCACCGCCTATACGCTGATGTCGTTTGCGATTGGCGCGGCCTACGCCGGGATTGCCGGTGCGTTGTTTGCGCCACTGGTGAACTTCATTGAACCGGCACCGTTTGGCATTGCCAACTCGCTGCTCTTTCTGATGATGGTGGTGGTCGGTGGTTCGGGGCGTTTCTATGGCCCGGTGCTCGGCGCCGCCATCGCGCTGCTATTGCCTGAATATCTGCGCTTCCTGAAAGACTGGTACCTTGCAGTATTCGGATTTGCTGCGGTGATCATGATGATCTGGCTGCCCGGTGGCTTGCTCTCCATGCGCGAGCAATGGCTACTGGCGAAAGCCAAGCGCGATGCCAAGCTCAAGGAACTTAAAGCGGCGGAGGCGGCATGAGCATTCTTTCTGTCCACGACATCAAGAAGAGTTACGGCGCGATTCAGGCCGTCGGCGGCGTCAGCTTTAACGTTGAACCTGGAGAGATTCTCGGCGTGATCGGGCCCAACGGCAGCGGCAAGACGACGTTGTTCAATTCCATCCTCGGTCAGATCAAGCCGGATAGCGGCAAAGTGGAGTTTGAGGGCGTAGATATTTCAGGCAACTCGCCGCTGGAAATGTCGCGCCTGGGCATTGGCCGCACGTTCCAGAACCTTCAGGTGTTCGGCAAACTCTCGCTACGCGACAACCTGATCGCGGCTGCACAAGAGTTTCATGGTTCATTCTGGGGGCGCATGTTCGCGCCGCCTGACAATGGCTTGCGTGAACGCGCCGACGAGATGATCGAAATGTTCCGGTTGAAGCACGTTGCTGATCTGCCCGCCGGGAGCCTCTCTTACGGACAACAAAAGCTGGTCGACATTGCGATGGCTTTCATGCCAGCGCCACGCCTGGTGCTGCTTGACGAGCCTTGTGCCGGGGTCAATCCGTCTCTCGTGGATGGTCTTCGCGAGCTTCTGGTCGAACTGAACAGGAAGCAGGGCGGCAGCTTTGTGGTGATCGAGCACAACATGGATTTCGTCATGAAGCTTTGTCATCGCATCGTCTGCATGGTGGAGGGCAGAGTGCTCGCCGTGGGTAAACCTGAAGAAATTCAGAGCAACCGTGAAGTGCTGGAGGCGTATCTTGGCAACTAGCAATTCATCGTCCGGCGCCCTGATCGAGTTCGACAAGGTCGTCGCCGGCTATACCCACTTGACCATCCTCAACGAACTCACACTGGACGCACGCAAGGGTGAGATTACGCTGCTGATCGGTCCCAACGGCGCCGGCAAATCGACCGTGCTGAAAACACTCTTTGGCATGCTCACGCCGCGGTCAGGTGAGGTGCGCATGGGAGGTAAAGTCATCAACGGCCGCACGCCTCGCCAGTTGCTTGGCGAGGGCATGGCCTTTGTGCCGCAGGGCCGCAATCTGTTTGGTTCGTTGAGCGTTTTGCACAACCTTGAGCTCGGCGGTTTGCAATTGCCCAAGAAGGTACTCAAGGATCGCATCGAGGAGGTTATGGCGCAGTTTCCGCGCCTGCGCGAGCGTGTGGACTCGCGCGCCGCGTCGCTGTCCGGGGGCGAACAGAAGCAGCTGGAGATAGGTCGTGCGCTGCTGGTACGGCCGGAGGTCATCCTGATCGATGAGCCGTCAATCGGTTTGGCCCCGATCATCGTGCAGGATGTCATGCAATTGCTGCGAAAACTGGCTGATTCCGGCAAGAGCGTGCTGATGGTTGAGCAGAATGTGCGCACCGCACTTAAATACTCGGACCGTGCGCTGGCACTGGAAATGGGGCGACTGGCAGTTGACAGGCCGGCTGCCGAGCTGCTTAACGATCCAAACCTGAACCGGCTCTTTCTGGGCGGTCACGCCAAAGACTGAAGTAACGGATAACCCTGTCACCGAAAACGATTTCACGTACGTTAGCGATTCGCTTACTGTTCCAACTGGAGGATAAAACCATGAAAACAAAACTGGCCCAGGCAATTGGGCTCACCGCCGCGTTCGTCGCGGTTTCCGCTTATGCGCAGAACATCAAGGTTGCGCAGGTTGTCGAGCTTTCGGGCGGTGGCACCGCCGCAGGCACGATGTACCGCAACGGCGCCAAGCTTGCGATTAACGAGATCAACGCCGCCGGTGGCGTGATGGGCAAGAAGATCGAAGTGCTCGAAATGGATACGCAGTCGCAGCCGGCCATTGCCAAAGCGATGACGGTCAAGGCGATTGACGAAAAAGTCACGGCCATCTTCGGACCCGTGTTCTCCGGTTCGATTCTGGTGAGCCAGACCGAGAGTCAAAAGGCCAATATCCCGAACTTCACGGGCGGCGAGGCATCGAACGTTACTGCGCAAGGCAACCCGTACATCTTCCGTTCATCGTTCAATCAGTCGATGGGCATGCCGAAAGTAGCCAACTACCTGGCTAACGACCTGAAGGCCAAATCGGTTGCCGTGGTGTTTGTCAACAACGATTTTGGCAAGGGCGGTCGCGACGCGATCGTCAAGGAATTGGGCTCGCGTAACGTGAAAGTTGCGGCGGATATTTCCACCGATCCGGGACAGGTCGACATGTCGTCCGCCGTTCTTCGCGCCAAGCAGGCCAATGCCGACGCGCTGTTTGCTTATCTCAACGAAGAAGAATCGGCACGCCTGCTCAAGGAGTTGCGCAAGCAGGGTTACGACAAACCGATGGTGGGCGAAACCACGTTGATGGGGGCCAAAGTCATCGAGCTCGCCGGCTCGGCAGCGAACGGTGTGCGCGGTCACGTGGGACTCACGGTTGACGCGCCGATGTTCAAGGATTTTGGCGCCAAGTTCGAGAAGGAGTTCAAGAGCAAGCCGGATCACAACGGAATCAAGGGCTATTTCTCGGCCTATATGCTGAAAGCTGCGATTGAAAAGGCCAAGAGCACGGATGGCAAGGCTATTGCCGCCGCAATGAAAAACTCATGCTTCAAGGTCAAGGACAATCCTGGCATCCTGCTTGATGTCTGCTTCGACGACAAGGGTGACATCGACCGTGAAAGCTTCCTTGTCGAAGTCAAGGATGGCAAGCAGGTGGTTACGCAAACGCTGCCAATGTTGAACAAGCGCTAGACGCCCATCGTCGCAAAAGCCCGCTTCGGCGGGCTTTTTTTCGTGAGCTGCCGTGACATCGGCCAGTTAGCGACACGGCTACGGTGGTGCGCCGCCGTGCACTTCTACAATCGACACATGATCGACAAGACTTTTTCATCGGTAGCGGCCGCCCTTGCCGATGTGCATGATGGTGCGACGGTGATGATCGGTGGTTTTGGCGGAGCCGGCATGCCGGTCGCTCTGGTGGATGGACTGATTGGACAGGGCGCGCGTGAACTGACCATTGTGGCGAACAACGCCGGCAATGGCGAGCTCGGGATAGCCGCATTGCTGAAAGCCGGTCGCGTGCGCAAAGTCGTCTGCTCGTTTCCCCGGCAGACGGATTCCCATGTATTCGACGCCTTGTACCGTGCTGGCAAAGTTGAGCTTGAGCTGGTGCCTCAGGGCAACCTGGCGGAGCGCATTCGGGCTGCCGGCGCCGGAATCGGTGGCTTCTTCACACGGATCGGCTTCGGAACTGAGCTTTCGAAAGACAAGGAAGTGCGTGAGATCGACGGCGAGATGTACGTCTACGAGAGGCCGATCCGCGCGGACTTTGCGCTGGTCAAGGCAGAGTTGGGTGACCGTTGGGGCAACTTGACGTATCGCAAATCGGCACGCAATTTCGCGCCATTGATGGTGATGGCGGCCACTACAGCCGTAGCGTCCGTGCACGAGGTGGTGCCGCTTGGCGACATCAATCCCGAGCACGTGGTGTCGCCCGGTATTTTTGTGCAACGGGTGGTCGAAGTGCCGCGCATGGAGATGGCGGCATGACGCATCAGCGACTGACGCGTGACGAGCTTGCGGCCCGTATCGCACGTGACATCCCGGAAGGCGCCTATGTGAATCTCGGCATCGGCATGCCGACGCTGGTGGCCAATCACTTGCCGCTCGACCGCGAGATCATCCTGCAGAGCGAGAACGGTTTGCTGGGCATGGGGCCAGCACCGGTGCCTAACGAGGTGGACTTTGATCTGATCAACGCCGGCAAACAACCGGTGACGCTGCTGCGCGGCGGTTCCTACTTTCACAGCGCCGATTCATTTGCGATGATGCGTGCGGGTCATCTCGACATCGCGGTGCTTGGTGCGTTCCAGGTGGCAGCCAACGGCGATCTGGCAAACTGGCACACGGGCAGGGCCGGCGACATTCCGGCGGTTGGCGGCGCGATGGATCTCGCCGTTGGTGCCAAGCAGACCTGGGTGATGATGGAGCACTTCACGCACGCGGGTGTGAGCAAGCTGGTGTCGCGCTGCACCTACCCGATTACAGGCCTGCATTGCGTGACACGGGTGTACACCGACCTGGCTGTGATCGACATCGCGGCAAACGGATTCAAACTGGTTGAGGCCGTCCCCGGGCTTTCGCGCGAGACGCTCTCCTCACTCTCACAAATCGACATCGCCTGACGTCGCACTGCGCCATAGACGTTGCCAGGCCCTCCACGGGCGGCCTTGCGACTGAAACGCCGTGCTGTCCCGTGGATTTAAACTGCCAATCGTTCACTACACGCCGCCTACGGTTACCAATATGAATGCTTATATCGTCGATGCCCTCCGCACTCCCATTGGCCGCTACGGCGGCTCGCTGTCATCGGTGCGCACCGATGATCTCGGCGCCATTCCTATACGCGCGCTGATGGCGCGTTACGGAAACCTCGACTGGGCGGCAATTGATGATGTGATCTACGGCTGTGCCAATCAGGCGGGTGAGGACAACCGCAATGTGGCCCGCATGGCCTCGCTGCTCGCGGGCTTGCCGCAGACGGTGCCCGGCGCCACCATCAATCGCCTGTGCGGCTCCGGGCTTGATGCGCTGGGCACCGCAGCGCGCGCAATCAAGGCGGGTGAGGCGCATTTGATGATTGCCGGCGGTGTCGAGAGCATGAGCCGCGCGCCGTTTGTGATGCCGAAGGCGGAGTCGGCCTTTTCGCGAAGCAATGCGGTCTACGACACCACCATCGGCTGGCGCTTCGTCAACAAATTGATGAAAGAAAAATACGGCGTCGATTCGATGCCCGAGACGGCGGAAAACGTCGCCACCGATTTCAAGGTCGAACGCGAAGCACAGGACAAAATGGCGCTCGCCTCGCAGTTGAAGGCCGTTGCCGCACAGAAGAGCGGTTTTTTCGACGGTGAAATTACGCCGGTCACGATTGCGCAGAAGAAGGGCGACGCCATCATCGTCAGCAGGGACGAACATCCGCGCGACACCTCACTTGAAGCGCTGGCAAAACTCAAGGGCGTGGTGCGCCCCGACGGCACTGTAACTGCGGGCAACGCGAGTGGCGTCAACGATGGCTCCTGCGCGATCCTGGTGGCATCGGAAGCCGCTCTGAAAACGCACAACCTCACGCCGCGCGCGCGCGTGGTGGCGATGGCGACCGCAGGCGTACCGCCGCGCATCATGGGGATCGGGCCGGCGCCGGCGACGAAGAAGGTGCTGGGGCTGGCCGGCCTCCGCATCGACCAGATGGACGTGATCGAGCTCAACGAGGCGTTCGCCGCGCAGGGGCTCGCCGTGTTGCGTGAACTCGGCGTGGCTGATGACGATGCGCGCGTCAATCCGAACGGCGGCGCGATCGCGCTTGGCCATCCGCTCGGTGCATCAGGCGCACGACTGGCGACGACAGCAGTGAACCAGCTGCACCGTACGGGCGGTCGCTATGCGCTGTGCACAATGTGCATTGGTGTTGGACAGGGGATCGCCGTCGTTATCGAACGCGTTTGATCAGTTGCTGTAGGGCTTTTTCACAGGAGGACGATTGTGAATTCAACAGGCAAGACGATTGTCGGTACCGTCGTCGCAGCATTGACCGCGACGGTCACCTTCAGCATCCATGCGCAGGATGCCGCGAGTTATCCGAACAAACCGATCAAGATCATCGTCCCGTTCGCGCCGGGCGGTGGATCGGATTTCATGGGGCGTCTGCTGTCGAAGCAGTTGAGTGAAAAACTTGGCCAGCCGGTGATCGTCGACAACAGGCCCGGGGCCGGCGGCAATCTGGGCGCCGAGATTGCCGTGAAGTCACCGCCGGACGGCTACACCCTGATGCTCACCGCCGCCAGCTATACGGTGAATCCTTACGTCTACAAGGTGTCGTTCGACTCGCTGAAAGACATCACGCCGATCGCGCAGCTTGCGCGCGGGCCCTTCATCATCGCGGTGAACCCGTCATTGCCGGCCAACACGCTCAAGGAATTGGTCGATCTCGCCAAAAAACAGCCCGGCAAGTATTCCTATGCCTCCGCCGGCAGCGGCAGCATCACGCATCTGGCCAGCGAATACTTCATGGAGGTCGCGGGCATCGACATCGTGCACATCCCGTACAAGGGCACCTCGCCGGCGCTCACCGACACCATCGCAGGCAACACGCAGGTGGTGTTCGGCACCGTGGCGTCGACCATCCCGCATGTGAAGGCCGGCAAGCTGCGCGCACTTGCCGTGAGCACGCCGAAACGTCTGGCCGCGCTGCCGGATGTACCGACGGCGATGGAGCTCGGCTACAAGGACTATCAGGTCACCAACTGGCACGGCCTCATCGGCCCGAAAGGCATGTCCGCCGACATCGTGACCAAGCTCAACAAGGCGGTCAACGAAACGATGGGCGCGAAGTCCATGGAGACCAATCTCGAGAGCGACGGGCTGACCGCCGCCCCGGGCAGTGCTGCCGATTTCGCCGCGCAGCTCGCGAGCGAGAGTGCACGCTGGGGCGCGATCGCGAAGAAGCGAAATATCAAGGCAGAGTAGTAAACAGCTTTTTCTGAAAATGACGTTCAGAAAGGGCTTGGGCGACGAACAGCATAAAAGTCGAGTTTTGCCAAAAACGGCGGCTAAGCCCTTTGCAGTGGTCATTTCAATGAAAAGCTGATGCTCAGTCAGCGCCCATTGCACGCATCACGGCGGCCCGGTCGGGCGCCCCGATGCGGCCGCCGAACACTTCGCATTTGAGACTCGCTGCGACGCAGGCAAAGCGCGCCGCGTCGTTGCTGCTCATGCGCTCCGCCAGCGCCAGCGCATAAGCGCCGTGAAACACATCGCCGGCACCCAGCGTGTCGGCGGCTTTGACGGCGACACCGTCGGCGTGCTGCACGCGACCGTTCTCCATCCAGAAAAAACCATCGCTGCCCCGGGTAACGCCAAGGAACTGCCCGGGCAGCAATGCCTGTGCGCGCGCAAGCTGGTTGCGGGCTGCGGCGCGGCCGACATGTGCACCGAGTCCGGTTTCGCTGTAGAGCACATGGCTGGCCTTCGCGGCCAGTGCTTCCATCACACCCGGTGCACCGATCTCGGCATCGAGAATGGCCGGGATGCCCGCTTCGCGAGCCGCATCCAGCACCGCTGCGGCACCTTCCGGCCAGCGCACCTCCGTGAGCACGGCCGAAAACTCGCCGTTGTGGATGCGCTGCAGTGGCAGCCAATCGACATCGTTGGGCAACGCCGGGTCGTGCCGCGGGATCACGATGCGCTCGCCGTCGCCATCAATCACCACCGTGCAGAACGAACCCTTGACGCCTGTCACGTAGCGAACGTTCGCGCAATCGAGCCCGGCTTCCGTGAGCGATGCGATCGCCGCACGGCCATTCGCATCGTCACCAACGCGTGCCCAGAATTCAGCGCGGCCGCCGAGCTTCACGACGGCGCAGGCCGCCGACGCACTCATGCCATCGCCGATCTGGATCGCGTCATCCGGCATGATCTTGGCAGAGCCACGCGGCAAATGCGCGACGCGAAAAATCGTTGTCCACGCACAGGCACCGACACAGAGAATGGGTTTGATTTGGCTCATGGACCTTCGCTCACAAAGACTGGCTCAGCGTATTCATATGATCGTCGCTCCTGCAAGGCGTTGGGGCGCGCCGAGTTGTCAGCCCCCGTGCAAGGTATCGCCCTTTCCTCGTGCGACAACATTAACTGAAATCAGGGGGCCGCAACCGACAAACAATCCTGGATTGATCAGGCAGCACCGGGGCGCCGCAGCTAGGTGCCGGTCTTTGCGCGCGCGAGGACGCCGCGATGAGCTGCCGGGAGCCCTGAGGCGAATATCACGCCACCGCCGACCAGCAGCGCCGAGATGCCAGCGGGTACCACCGCAGCGCCAAACGCCAGCGGCACGACGACCGAGCAACTGTTGCTCAGCACCGAGCGAAAGCCTACGGCTTCACCGCCGCGCCCCGGTGGCGAGGCCGAGTGCAGCAGTGACAGCATGTTCGGCTGACTCAATCCGACCGAGGCGCCGAACACGAGTCCAAGCGCCATGAGCGCAGGCGCAACACCCGCCCATGGCAGCGCGAAGAACACCAGCGTCACCACGCAGATCGCTACACGCAATATCTGCCATTCGTTGGCGCGTTGCGACAGCCAGGGCATCGCTGCACGCGCCGCGAACGTGCCCAGCGCAAACAGAGAGAACACCGTACCAATCACCGACGCCGAATAGCCAAGCCGATGACCAAGCACCGGCAACATCACGATGAACAAATCCCATGACGAAGCCATGATCATGTTCACCCAGTAGATGCGCCGCATCTCCGTCGTAGCCAGCAAATCCAGCACGCGCGGTTTCTGCTGCACTTCGCGCACGGCGATCTCTTCGTTGAACGCCACTTCGGCTTCGGCGTCAGCGTGTGGTCGCGGCAGCTTGCGTGCCTTGGTGAACACGAGCCACGCGGCGACACAGGCAAACATGGCGAGCGCGGCGAATGCAGGACGAAAGCCAAGCCAGTCGATGACGATGCCGGCGATGAAGGGGCCGAGCGTGCTTGACGATGAATGGCCCAGCGCGAACCAGCCGAAATTCGCCAGCCGCTCGGACGGCGTCGCGTTGGCGGCAAGGTGCCCCACGGTATGTTGCGCCGCGACCGACAGTACGTTGAAGCCAAACCCGACGGTCACCGCCATCACCAGCAGCGTCGGCAGCGACAGATAAACCACCGGCATCCACGCACCGATGAGCACCAGCGACATGCCTAGCCGCATCACGCGCCCGGCGCCGACGCGATCCACCCAGCGGCCGATCGACAGCGCCGTCAGCACGCCGATGATCGAAAACAACGCCATGAACACACCCACCAGATACTCGGCGTTACCTGTCTTGAGGATATAGAGCGAACCGGAAACGCGACCGCCTGACAGCGCCATATGGCCGGTCAGGTTGATCAGAATCAGCGGGAGGAGAAACGGCGGAAAACGCGAGACAAACGATGCGATCACTCGCTCATTTTAAGTGCATGTAGCTTCAGGTGGTTTCTACCGTCTCGCAATCGGACATCGTGCAACGATCAGCTTTTGCCGCCGGGAATCTTGATCGGCGGTAACCCGCCCTTCGTTGTCGCCGCACCGGCCGGCACCTTGCTGCCCTTGGGCTTCTTCTTTTCCTTGTTGCTGCGGATTTGACCTTTGGCCATGATGACTTCCTTTGCACCAAGGGTGCGCGTGTGTTGAGCGACGAGGTTGCGCCCAACTTCTTTTAGCACTTCACGCTTGTCCGGTCTCATGCAAGCGGACGATATGACCTGCCTTCCCTGTGCCCGCCCTGAAGCGGAGACTACCGTGGGACATCGCGCTTCTGTGGGAGCAGTCCTGGTCGCGATAGTCCCGTCCCATCGCGGTCAAGACCGCTCCTACAATGCTGGTTACAAAATCAGTACCGAGTCATCTTGCCTTCCACTGCGCTGCAAATCCTCAACACCACTTTCGGCTACCCGAGTTTTCGCGGACCGCAGGCTGAGATCATCGAGCACGTTGAGCAGGGCGGCGACGCGTTGGTGCTTATACCCACCGGCGGCGGCAAATCGCTCTGCTACCAAATCCCGGCGCTGACTCGTAACGGTGTCGGCATCGTCGTCTCGCCGCTGATCGCGCTGATGCAGGATCAGGTGGATGCGTTGCGTGAGCTGGGAGTGGAAGCATCATTCCTCAACTCCTCATTGTCAGGCCAAGAAGCGAACGAGACCGAGCGCCGCGTGCG
>CAYMSY010000045.1:0-1466 GCA_964393195.1 uncultured Alcaligenaceae bacterium
AGGCTAACCAAAATTTCGCTTACAAGAGATCCGTCATGGTTGTTATTCGTCTTTCTCGCGGTGGTGCCCGTGGCGCCCCGTTCTTCAACATCGTCGTTGCTGATTCGCGCAACCGTCGCGATGGTCGCTACATTGAGCGTCTTGGCTTCTACAACCCGGTGGGGAAAGAAGGTGCCGAGAACGTGCGTATCGCCCAGGAACGCCTGTCGTACTGGACCGGCAAGGGTGCGCAGATGTCCGACACCGTTGCCCAGCTCGCCAAAAATCTGGCCAAGGCTGCGCCTGCTGCTGCAACCGCTGCCTAGTTCCCCCGTTCGCACCGCCGCCTGCTGATCGCCATCATGGCTGTCATTGATGCAATAGCGGCGGTAGCGGCAACCCCTTCCGGCGCATCACGCGACGAAGGCTCCAAACTCATAGCGCTCGCCAAAGTCGGTCGTCCCTACGGACTCACCGGCGCAGTGCATTTGTATCCGTACTCGGCAGATGCGCAGACATTGCTCAAAGCGAAAATGTTGACGATCGGTACCGCGAACTTCGAGGTGACGCGATCCCGGCGTCACGGCGAAAGTATCGTTGCACAACTCGTCGGTGTCGATTCGCCCGAGGCGGCGGCAAAACTGACCAACAGGGAAGTGCTGGTCGACCGTTCGCTGTTTGCAGCGCTGCCGGATGGCGAGTATTACTGGGTTGACCTGATCGGACTCACCTGCACCAACGGTGACCACGTGTTTGGCGAAATCACCGAGATTTTCGAGTCTGGCGCACACCCGATCCTGCGCGTGAAGCTCGCGTCCGGCGACAAGGCCGGGACCGACGAGCTGATCCCCTTTGTTGATGCCATCGTCCGCTCGGTCAATCTTTCCGCACGTCGCGTGGACGTCGACTGGGAAGGCCTGGACTGATCCATGCTGTCGATCTCACTGATCGCAGCGTTTCCCGAGTTGGTCGAAAACGCCCTTGACTATGGCGTGACTGGCCGCGCGCGGGAACAGGGGCTCTGGCGCTGGTGTGGCTTCGGGTTGCATGATTTCGCCACTGATAGCCGCAAGTCCATTGACGCACGACCTGCGGCCGGTGGTCCCGGCATGGTGCTTATGGCCCCGCCGCTGGATGCTGCACTCGCCGCCGCTCGACGCTGGCACGGCGCCAGTTCCACGGTTGTCCTGCTGAGCCCGGACGGCGCTCCTCTCGTCCAGAGTCGCGTGCGCGATCTGGCTAACACGGAACACCTGACGCTGGTGGCCGGCCGCTACGAGGGCGTGGATCAGCGCTGGATCGACGGCAACGTCGACGCGGTGATTTCAATTGGCGATTACGTGCTGTCGGGCGGCGAACTTGCGGCCGCAGTCGTTATCGACAGTTGCGTCCGCCTGATTCCCGGTGTTTTGGGTGATGCCGAGTCGGCAGTTTTCGAATCATTTGCTGACGGCAAACTCGATTGGCCGCAGTATGCGCTCACTGAC
>CAYMSY010000045.1:1566-3340 GCA_964393195.1 uncultured Alcaligenaceae bacterium
ATGTCCAAATTTTTGATCGCCCAGATCGAGCAAGAAGAAATTGCCCGACTGAATAAAACCATCCCCGCGTTCGCGCCCGGTGACACCATCATCGTGAACGTCAACGTGGTCGAAGGTGAGCGCAAGCGCGTTCAGGCCTACGAAGGCACCGTCATTGCCAAGCGCAACAAGGGCCTCAACAGCTCGTTCATCGTGCGCAAGATCTCCAGCGGAGAAGGCGTCGAGCGTACGTTCCAGATGTACTCGCCGCTGATCGCGTCAATCGAAGTCAAGCGTCGTGGCGATGTTCGTCGCGCCAAGTTGTATTACCTCCGTGATCGTTCCGGCAAGTCGGCACGCATCAAGGAAAAGCTGCAATCAAGAAAGTCGACCGAAGCCTGATCGGCGCGGTTGGACCAAAGAACGGCCCTGCGGGGCCGTTTTTGTTTTCCGGGCTGACATGATGGGGGTGTGCCCCGGCATCCGGCTATCATCGCGACAACGTCAGTACAACTACAGGCATGCGTAGCAGCATTTACGACGCGCTAGAGGTCAGCTCATCCGCCCCGGTCCATGTGATACAGGTCGCGTTGCGGCGGGTTGTGCGCCGGTTCTGGGCGGTACCGCGTGATGCTTCGGGAGATTCTGAAGAAGCGGTTCGCTTCGCCGCGCTCGGCGCATCCATCCTTGTCGACTCGGTTCGACGCAAGGACTATGACGCTGCACTGAATCCCGGCGTTGGCGCCGGCCCGTGGCGGCTGCCGATTGGCGGCCAGCCCACTGGTGATGGCAGCACGGGGAGCACCAACTCTCGCGTGTTGGGTGAAGGCAGCGTCGAACCTTCACAGTTGTCGATTGAAGCCAAGCCACCAACCGCGCTTCCCGGTGTTGACGCACTGGCCGAACCGTTGCCCGACGGTACGGCGTGGGCGTCGCCGCTCGTGTTCGTCGGCGTGGCAGCAGCATGGCTTCTGCTTTGCTATGGTTTCACGCTGCGTTTCACAGAAACAATTCCGGCGCTGGGACCAGGCGAGGCGCTGCTGGTCGCCACCGGGGTTGCCGCGGTGTTGATGGCAATCGCGACGTGGCTCAGTCGCGCGCAGGAACCGGCAGTCGCGGCGGCCAGTCTGTCACGTCTGGCCATCATCAAATGGCGGCGCGAGGGCTCAATCTTCATTGGCGTCCCGCCGCCGCAGCATGACACCGCATGGATTTTCAAGCTGCGACTGATGGAGCTGACGCGAAGCGCCGCCGGATTCGTCACGGCAACCAGCGTGCTGCGCCGTTTGGCGGCACGACTGATTGATTACTCGCTGGTTGCGCTGGTCGTCTACTTCGGCCTCGCAGCCATTGGCGCTGTGGTCCACGGCGCCGAATTCTGGTTTGTTGTGCTGCGCTCACCTGTTGTGTTGCCGATCCTGGTCGCGCTGGCCGCCATTCCGGCTGAAGCCGCGTTCTATCGGGCAATGCGAACGACGCCGGGCAAATGGTTGCTTGGCCTGGTGCCGGTCATTGGCACGACAAGGCCGGCCGATCACAGCGTGCCGGGTGATGCGCAACTGGCATGGTCACGGGCGGCGAGCGCCGCATGGAGCGGTGCCGCACTGGGGTTTTGGCCCCTGAGTCTTGTCCGGCTCGCTCGTCACGTGCGTCTGGCGCGGGAGCTGGAGACCGACTGGGATGCGCGCGGCGACTCGATCGTAATGGCGCGACCATTGGTCGCTACTACTCTGGCGACGGGGCTCATGGTTCTGTTCGCGGCGAGCCTGATTCTTTTCTCGGGATGGCGCCGCGA
>CAYMSY010000045.1:3440-13768 GCA_964393195.1 uncultured Alcaligenaceae bacterium
CGCAGAATCGGCAGCGGACAATTGAGGCCCCTGGCATCTACTTCGCGGTCAACAGTGGCTTGGGTCATGATGGGTTCCGAAAACGGGCAACGAGTGAGATCAGGATTCAGGGGGGCGACGCGCAATGCGCACGCCCCTGTCTACCTAATTTTAGTCGAGGTACTCGAACAGCCGCACCACGCGGGCCACACCGCTTGTCGTACTCGCCAGTTGCGCGGCAGCATCGGCTTCACTCCGTTTGACGATGCCCATCAGGTAGACCACATTCGCCTCGGTCACGACCTTTACGTGGTTGGCCTGGAAACGGTTGGCTTCCAGAAATCTCGTTTTGACGACCGTGGTCAGACGGGTGTCGTTGCTGACCGCGATGACGCCCGCCTGCGGACCGACACTCATCTCGTTGAATATCCTCTTGATGCCAGGCACCGACGAGACTTCTTCCTCGACACCGCGTTTGACGTCTTCGCTAGCGGCTTCACCGGTAATCAGCACCTGCCGGTTGTAACTGGTGATGTTCACGTGAACCTGGCTGCCGAATCGGCTCTTTACTTTCAGCAGCGCCCGATTTTCGTTATTCTCGTCGTCGACAAAGACGCCACTGCTGCGCCGGTCTTCGGACATCGCCACAGCGGCCGTCGCGGCACCGCCAATGATCAGCGGCGCGCAGCCGGACATCAGTCCCACCATCGCCGCCAACAGAAGTCCAAGTCCGAGACGCCGCATTTCAATACCCGCCAGATTCATCACATTCCTCCCAACAAGACACGATCAATGACGTCGCACATCGCGTGGATGCCGACCCGGTGCAACTCCTGCACGCGCATTATGCGTGTTGCAGGTACGGCAATAAGACGATCCGATGACGCCAGTTGTTCCCCGATGCGACCGCCGCCCTCGCCGGTAAACGCAATGACTGGCATTTCGCGCTCATGAGCGGCGACGACCGCCTGGACCACGTTGACGGAATTGCCACTCGCCGAAAACACGATTAGCACATCGCCCGCACTGCCAAAAGCACGTACCTGGCGCGCGAATACATCATCGAAGCCGTAGTCATTGGCCAGCGCGGTCAACACGCTCGAATTAGCCGACAACGCGACGGCGGGCAGTCCCGGTCGTTCCTGCTCCAGACGGCCAACGAGTTCAGCGACGAGGTGCTCGGCATCCGAAGCCGAGCCGCCGTTGCCGCATGAAAACAGGCGGTGATTGGCCATCAGCGCGCCAACGATCAGTTCGGCCGCATCAGCAACGGCAGATGCGATCAATTCGGAGGCTTTGTCGGCCGCTTTCGCGGCATCGTGGAAGTGGCGCGCGACCGCGGCGGTGTGATCAGATTCAGCCATGCGAGGAGTCCGTGAAGACATTTTTCAGCCAGCTCGCCCTGCCGCCACCATCGAACAGTACGGCATCAATCCGGCACACGGGCGTGCGTGGCAAATGGCTGAGATAGAGCCCGATCGCACGTTCCAGTCGTGCCTGCTTGTGTGCGCTGATGCTGGCGCCAGCGCCGCCGAAGCGCGTGCTGTCCCGCTTGCGGACTTCGACGAACACCAGCGTGTCGCCATCGCGCATGATCAGATCAATCTCGCCCATGCGACATGACCAGTTACGCTCGACGAGCGTCAGCCCGGCCGCTTCGAGCATTGCTTCGGCCTTGCGTTCGTAAAGCTCACCCGTCGGCGCAGCGGTCTTCGTCGCGTCCGTCGCCACCTGCGCAACCACGGGCTTAGGGCCCAACCTTAACCAGCGCACGTTCACGAAACTCACCGATCATGGGCTGTCGCCGGTACTGTGCGTCCCTGAGCGTCAGTTGCCCGATTGCGCCGGCAAACGAAGAGGGCAGATCACTGTGCCCGGCCGACAGGACCAGCCTCGCGGCGTCAATGCCGAGTGCGTACAGCCGCGCCAGTGTGGGTGACAGCGGCTCAGCCGGAGCCAGTGGCGCGAACTCCGCACGGTCGCCGTCGACCAGCCACGGCGCGTCGGCGATGCGAACCCCGGTCCAGTCGAGCGTGCGCTCAAGCGGTGCCTCGTAGCTGGCGCTGGTGGCATAGATCACCATGCCACGCAAATATGGGCGCAATTCCGACAGCACGGCGCCACCGCCGGCGAACAGCACACAGTCGATATTGTCGCGGCGCCAGCCGTCGGCGGCGCGGCGCCACGAATCGCGCGAACCGAGGGTTGTCTGCTGCAAGGGCGTTGCCACACGCTCCCGCCAGAAACTGCTGATGGCGACGGCGACGCGGCCCGCCAGCGGCCCGCCCGCTTCTGCCAGCAGCGGTTTGCGACAGGCGTCTTCAGTTGCCTGCTGGGCAATGGCCTCGGCCTCGGATTCGAGGTCCGGTGCCAGTACCGCGAGCGGTGTCGGCGGCGTGGTGCCCAGCGGCGACAGCATGAGCGTCGGGCGCAACACGGGCAATTTGGCCAGCGCCAGCGCGGTAACGTCGCTACGTCCGAGCGGGCCGATCACCCAGTCGACGTTCGCGTCCACGCAGCGCTCGTAGGCGGCGGCAACGCTTCCGGCATTGTCGGCGCCGTAGCTGCACTCGCTGACCGTGACTTCCGCTTTGCGTGACGCGAAAACGGCGTTGGCACCATCGCGCACGGTGATTGCGGCCCGTTTCAGCATGGCGCTGTCGAGCGGCAGCAGCAGGACCACGCGCAGCGTGCGCGGCGCGTCGGGCGCAGCTTGCGCTACAGTCCGGGGCGGCGCGGCAACGGTCGCGTCAGGGCGGGTGTTCTGTGCTGCGGCGAAATGGGGCAACAGTGCACACAACGCTGCAACAATGGCCGTCGGCTGCCGCAGTCGCAAGGCGCAGCATCGAAATCGCGAAAGAACAGGCGCACAGGTCATGACGGAGCATTCAGGGATTCAGGCTGGATTGTATGTAGTGGCGACGCCGCTGGGAAACCTTGGTGACATCACGCTGCGTGCGCTGGCGACGCTCAAGTCGGTGCAATGCATCGCCTGCGAGGATACGCGCGTGACCCGCGACCTCCTGCGTTTGCTTGAAATCACGCCGCCAACACTGATTTCGGTGCGCGAGCACAACGAGCGGCAGGCGGCAGAATCGGTGATCGCGCGCATCGCGGCGGGTGAAGCCGTGGCCTACGCCAGTGACGCCGGAACGCCCGCAATCAGTGATCCCGGTGCGCGGCTGGTGGCTGCGGTTCGGGCCGCCGGGTTTCCGATTATTCCGATCCCCGGCGTCAGCGCTGTTACGACTGCCCTGTCAGTCGCGGGACTGGAGTCCACGGCGTTCGTCTTTCTCGGGTTTGCGCCGGTCGCTGCCGGGGAGCTGGCAACGTTCGTGGAGGCAATGGCGGCACGCGTCGAGACCAGCGTGTGTTTCGAGTCGCCGCACCGCATCGAGAAATTCCTGACGGCGCTGGCTACGGGCCTGCCGGCCGATCGCCGTGTACTCATTGCACGCGAGCTGACCAAGAAATTCGAGACGGTAACCGCGCTCAACGCGGGCGAGCTGGACCTGTGGATTGCACAAAACGGCGAACGCATGCGTGGCGAATTCGTGGTCGTCGTGGCTGGCGCGGAACATGCCGCGCGTACGTCCGCCGTCGATGCGCGGGCGCTGCTCAAGACGCTGCTGCAGGAGTTGCCGCCCGCCAGGGCGGCCAAACTCGCCGCAAAGATCACCGGCGAGCCACGCGACGCGCTCTACGAGCTGGCCGAAAGCTGGAAACGCGAGTAATGGCTTATTTGTGAAATGCGCATTCACAAAGGGCTCAGACCGCAAAAAGACAGATAGTCGACTTTGTGGATAAATGACCTTCATGCCCTATTAAATGGCGGTTTCAACAAAAAGTTGATTGAAAAATTTGCCGGCCCGATACAATCATTCGAATGATTGCGGCTGATGCCTCCTCCTCCCCCGCCGCTTCGCCGACCCCCTGCGAACCGCTTGTCGAACTCAAGAATGTGAGCTTCGGTTACACGCGCGACCGCCAGATCCTGTCCGGCGTAACGCTGACCGTGCCGAAGGGCAAGCTGGTCGCCGTCATGGGCGGTTCCGGCTGCGGCAAAACGACCATCCTGCGCCTGTTGTGCGGACAAATCCGCGCCAGCAGCGGTGAGGTTCTGGTCAGCGGGCAATCGGTGGCCACGATGTCGACCGAGCAAATGTTTGCGCATCGCCGCAAGCTTGGCATGCTGTTCCAGTTCGGCGCGTTGTTCACCGACATGACGGTCTTCGACAACATCGCTTTCCCGATGCGCGAGCACACCGAGCTGCCCGAGGAAATCATTCACGACCTCGTCCTCTTGAAGCTCAACGCGGTCGGCCTGCGCGGCACCGCACACTTCAAGCCGAGCGAGCTTTCCGGGGGCATGGCGCGACGCGTGGCGCTGGCGCGCACCATCGCGCTGGACCCGCAACTGGCGCTGTATGACGAGCCGTTTGCCGGGCTTGACCCGATTTCGCTGTCGGTCGTCGGCCAGCTGATCCGGCGCCTGAATGATGCGCTTGGCATGACCTCCGTTCTGGTCACTCACGACATCGTCGAGTCGCTGAAGATCGTCGACTACATCTATTTCATCTCCGAGGGCAAGGTGGTTGCCCACGGCGACGTCGAGAGCATCAAGGTCAGCAGCGATCCCTTCGTCCGCCAGTTCGTTGATGGCGAAGTGGACGGACCGGTGCGCTTTCATTACGCCGCACCAAGCCTGGCTGAGGATTTCGCGTGAACGCCCTCGTTTCAGCGCTGACCCGCCTCGGCGCGTCGGTCCGGGGTGGCATTACGCGACTTGGTTTCGCCACGCGCTTCTTCGCCGCCATCGTGCGCCAGAGCGGCACCTCCATCATGCGGCCGCAACTCGTGATCCGCGAGATCTATCACGCCGGAGTGCTCTCGCTCATCATCGTGCTCATGAGCGGCCTCTTCATCGGCATGGTGCTCGCATTGCAGGGGTATGAGACGCTGGTGCGCTTCGGCGCGACCGAGTCGATGGGGGTACTGGTCGCGCTGTCGCTGGTGCGCGAACTCGGTCCGGTGGTGGCGGCACTGCTGTTTGCCAGCCGCGCCGGGTCTGCGATGACCGCCGAGATCGGGCTCATGAAGACAACCGAACAGCTCGCCGCGATGGAAGTCATGGCGGTGGACCCGGTGGCACGCGTGGTCGCACCGCGCTTCTGGGGCGGCGTCATTTCGTTGCCGTTGCTGGCGGCGCTGTTTTCCACGCTTGGCGTGTACGGCGGTTATCTGGTCGGCGTGCGCCTTATTGGCATTGATGGCGGCGCTTTCTGGGGGCAGATGCAATCCTCCGTGGATTGGCGCTATGACATCATGAATGGCGTCATCAAGAGCATCGTTTTCGCTTTCGCGGTCAGCCTGATTGCCGTATTTGAAGGGTATGATGCGCAACCGACTGCGGAGGGCGTGTCTGCGGCGACCACACGCACCGTGGTCACCTCGGCGCTGGCCATTCTGGCACTTGACTTTGTGCTCACGGTCTTCATGTTCCGTGGCGGGATTCACTGAAAAATGAACAAGAAAACCATCGATCTCTGGGTCGGAATATTTGTGGCGATCGGCCTGGCCGCCCTGCTTTTTCTCGCGCTCAAAGTTGGCAACCTGCTGACCACGAACGAAGAACGCACGGGCTATCAGGTCGAAGCGCGGTTCGACAATATCGGTAACCTGAAGCCACGGGCACCGGTCAAGAGCGCCGGCGTAGTGGTCGGCCGCGTCGAATCGATCCGGCTTGACGGGCAGACGTTTGAGGCGGTTGCACGACTGCACATCTATTCGCAGTACCACTTCGGGCGCGACACCATTGCGGCGGTGTTTACCTCAGGCCTGCTCGGCGAGCAGTTCGTCGGGCTCGAAGCGGGTGGCGATACGGTCATGCTCAAGGACGAGGACCGAATCAAGAAGACCCAATCCGCCGTGCAGATCGAAAAACTGATTTCGCAATTCATGTTCAGCAAAGCGCAGGAAACGCCGGCATCTCCGGCGCCCGCGCCCGCCGCACCCGGTGCTGCGGCCGTACCCGGAGTCAAACCGTGAAGAAACTTGTCACTCTCGTTGCCGCCGCCGTCGGCGCACTGGTTCTTTCCGGTTGCGCTTCGTTTCGCGCCGCTGCGCCCGGCGATCCGCTGGAACCTGTGAATCGCGGTATCTACTCGTTCAACAACACTTTCGATCATTACCTGTTCAAGCCGATTGCCAAAGGTTATGACGCTGTGGTGCCGGCGCCCGTGAAAACAGGCGTCAGCAACGTCTTCCAGAATGCCGCCGACGCACAGTCGCTGGTAAATGACGCGCTGCAGCTGAAGGGCCAGAAGTTCAGCGATGATCTCGGCCGTGTCATGCTCAACACCACGATCGGTCTCGGCGGCATTTTTGACCTTGCGACTCCGATGGGCATTGAGCGCGGTAATGAAGATTTCGGCCAGACGCTGGGTTACTGGGGGCTCGGGTCCGGACCCTATCTGGTCATTCCATTTCTCGGCCCCTCGTCCGCGCGCGATGCGGTGGGCCGGTTTGCCGATGGTCAGTACGATCCGGTGTCGCTGGTGTCATCCGTACCAGTCAGGAACTCGTTGATGGGGGCACGCGTTGTCGATACCCGGGTCGGCCTGTTTCCTGCCGAGGCGCTGATGAATCAGGCGGCGCTTGATCGCTACACCTTCCTGCGCTCGGCTTATCAGCAGCGTCGGCAAAGTCTGGTACTCGACGGCAAACGTCCCAAAGAAGAGTGATTAAAGGTTGTTCTGTATGAAGTTATCGAAATGGTGGTCGGGTGTTTTCGCTTGCGTGGCGTTTGTGCTGGTATCGGCTCAGTCCCATGCACAGACTGCGCCAGACGCGCTCGTAAAGACGGTTGCGACTGATGTGACGGCCGTACTCAAGTCCGATCCGGCGATTCTGGGCAACCCTGCCAAGCTCAAGGAATTGATCGAGAGCAAGCTGCTGCCCAACTTCAACTTTACGCGCATGACGCAGCTGGCGATGGGGCGCAACTGGGCGAAAGCATCACCCGACCAGCAGACCGCCCTGACCAACGAGTTCCGGACACTGCTGGTTCGTACCTACTCCGGCGCGCTGGCCAGCTTCCGCAACAACACGATCGAATATCGCCCGTTGCGTATGCAAGCTGGTGAGACCGACGTCACGGTCAAGACCGTTGTCAATCAGGCCAATGGTCAGGGCATCCCGATCGACTATTCGCTCGAAAAAGCCGCTGACGGCAGCTGGAAAGCCTACGACGTAATCGTCGCCGGGGTCAGCCTGGTGACCAACTATCGCGAAGAATTCAACGCCGTGATTCGTGATCAGGGTGTCGATGCGCTGGTCAAGCAGCTTCAGGGCAAAAACAAATAGCCATGCAGCTCACGGGAGAGTTGACGCTCGCGAATGTCCACGAGATCTGGGCAGGCGCTTCGGTCGACGTCATTGGTGCGACCGAAATTGATGTTTCAGCGGTCACCCGGGTAGATTCCGCCGGGCTCGCACTGATCACGGCACTTCGACGCAAGGCAGGCTCGCAGTGCACGCTGACGGGCTTCACCCCGGACCTCCGGGTACTTGCGGCGGCCTACGACGTTGAGGCATTGTTCTGACCGGATAAAATCAGGGGTTAACTCAAAGATCCCTTGTGAATCAAGCTTCCGCTCCGGTTGCTGCTTCCGTTCCGGCCGTTCTGGTCGACGATGTCAGCAAGTCTTATCCCAATGTTCGTGCGCTCAACCACGTTTCGCTACGTGTTGAGCAGGGCGAATTTTTTGCATTACTCGGCCCGAACGGTGCCGGCAAGACCACACTGATCAGTATCCTGGCCGGACTCACGCGCGCGGACAGTGGCCATGCATCAATCATGGGGCGCGACACAGTGCGCGAATACCGTGAAGCCCGGAAAAGCCTCGGTGTCGTACCACAGGAACTGGTGTTTGATCCGTTTTTTACCGTGCGTGAAACACTGGTGTTGCAGGCGAAGTATTACGGCGTTGCGAAAGCCGACGCCTGGATCGACGAGATCCTGCATCACCTTGATCTGACCAGCAAGGCCAACGCCAACATGCGCGCGCTGTCAGGCGGCATGAAGCGTCGCGTGCTGGTCGGGCAGGCACTCGTGCACAAGCCGCCGGTAATCGTGCTTGACGAACCAACCGCTGGCGTAGATGTTGAGCTTCGGCAGAACTTATGGACGTTCATCAAGCGACTGAACAAGGAAGGTCACACCATCATCCTGACCACGCACTATCTTGAAGAAGCCGAGGCGCTGTGCAATCGCGTGGCGATGCTCAAGAACGGTGAGGTTGTTGCGCTGGATACCACCGCCAATTTGCTGCGTGGCATGTCCGGCATTACGGTGCAGGTTTCTGCTGACGCCCTGCCTCCTGCGTGGCAGAGTCGCAGCAGCACCCAGGCATCCGGTGCGTTCGGCTTTACGTTGAACGGATATGCTGAACTGGAGTCACTGCTCGCATCCTTTCGCGTGGCAGGCATCGCCGTCAAGGAAATGAAGCTCGGCGAGGCGGACCTTGAACAGGCATTCCTGCGGCTCACGTCGCAAAGCGCCGACGAAAAGGCGGGCGCATGAATTCACTGATGCTGGGTCCCGGTTTCAAGGCGCTGTTCTACAAGGAGTGCCTGCGCTTCTGGAAGGTCGGATTCCAGACGATTGTGGCGCCGGTCGTCACGACATTGCTGTACCTGCTCATTTTTTCGCACGTGCTGGAAGCAAACGTCAAGGTCTACGACGGACGCGTAGCCTACACGGCGTTTCTGATCCCTGGTCTGGTGATGATGAGCGTGCTGCAAAACGCATTCGCCAACAGCTCATCGTCGTTGATTCAGTCGAAGATGATGCGCAGCATCATTTTCATCCTGTTGCCGCCGATCACATCATTCGAAATATTCTGTGCCTACGTATTCGGCGCGATGGTGCGCGGTCTGGTGGTCGGCTTCGGCGTGTGGGCGATCACATTTCCGTTTGTCGGGACGGCCGCTGCCGTACCGCAGCATCCGCTCTGGGTGGTGCTGTTTGCTGCGGGCGGCAGCGCGATCATGGGTATTCTCGGGCTCATTGCGGGTATCTGGTCCGAGAAATTCGATCATCTTGCCGTCTTCCAGAACTTCATCATCATGCCGCTCACGTTTTTGAGCGGCGTCTTCTATTCGATTCATTCGCTGCCCGCCTTCTGGCAGGGCTTGTCACACTTCAATCCTTTCTTCTACATGATTGACGGATTCCGCTACGGCTTCTTCGGCATCGCCGACGTTGACCAATGGCGCAGTCTGGCCGTCGTGCTGTTTTTCGTCGTTGCACTGTCGATCATCGCGCTGCGCATGCTCGCCAGTGGTTACAAATTGAGGCAGTAATGCTCACACCGGACACTTTGAAAGACTACATCGCCGCCGGCCTGCCGTGCACATACCTGAGCGTTGATGGCGACGGCCAGCACTTCTACGCCACCATCGTGAGCGAAGAGTTCCGCGGCCTGTCGATGATCAAGCAGCATCAGCGTGTTTATGCAGCGCTCGGCGATCGCATGAAGGCCGAAGTACACGCGCTGTCGATGAAGACGTACTCACCCGAACAGTGGGCCGCACAGTCGGAGCAGGGAGCCAACAATGGATAAGCTGCGCGTGACCGGCAACGGGCCGCTGCGCGGCGCCGTCCGTATCTCCGGTGCCAAGAATGCAGCGCTGCCGATCCTGTGCTCGTCCCTGCTGGTCAAGGCGCCGGTGACGTTCACCAATGTGCCGCAACTCAACGACACGCGCACTACGGTTCGACTGCTGAACCAGATGGGCGTGACGGCTGCTCGTACCGAGACGCATCGCATCGAGATTGATGCCAGTACGCTGACCAAACCGGTCGCCGAGTACGATCTCGTGAAGACGATGCGCGCCTCGGTGCTCGTGCTGGGCCCGCTCGTCGCGCGCTGGGGCGAGGCGCGTGTGTCACTGCCCGGCGGTTGCGCGATTGGCCAGCGGCCCGTTGACCAGCATCTGAAAGGCCTTGAAGCCATGGGCGCCGAGGTCACGCTGGATGGCGGCTATATCAATGCCAAGGCGCCGGGTGGACGCCTCAAGGGTGCACGCATCGTGATGGACATGGTCACCGTTACCGGCACCGAGAACATCATGATGGCGGCCACGCTTGCCGATGGTGCCACGGTGATTGAGAACGCAGCACGCGAACCGGAAGTCGTCGATCTCGCCAATTGCCTGATTGCCATGGGGGCGAAGATAGTGGGTGCCGGAACGGATCGCATCACGATCACCGGCGTTGACGATCTGCATGCGGCGACATATCGCGTAATGCCGGACCGCATTGAGGCGGGCACCTTCGCCTGCGC
>CAYMSY010000046.1:0-13706 GCA_964393195.1 uncultured Alcaligenaceae bacterium
CCTTCGTCGCAGGCGTACGTAAAACGCAGGGACTCGCCGGCACCTGCCGTCGGCGATCGGACAAATCCGGTGCTGGGGCAGCGTGCGGCGCTGCTGGCCAGGGTCTGCAACGCAAACGCGCGACCGCTGACGAAGTCGTCTGCACTCCGGCACACGGCGAAAGTGATGGTCGGGAAGTTGACCCGCATGTCGGCCGGGATGTTCGACCGGTCGGTGGTGATGGTGTAGCGCCATTCGCCCGGGGTTTGCGCCCCGGCACCGGCCACCAACGCCAGCATGGCGGCGGCGACGGACAGTCGCGCAAGCCGTCGGATCAGCATCCGCCCGTGCGCTTGGCGGTCATGCTCATGTTCATCTTGCCACCCATGGCTTTGGTGTTGCCGCCAGTCATGGTCATTTTTGAGTCCATGGACGTCGACGTCGCGGTCATGTCATAAGTCATGACCATCGGCTCCGCCATGTCTTTCGACGTGCAGGTGGCAGTGAACTGGTAGCGGTTGCCGGTTTGCTTGAGGTTGCCGTATTTGCAGTCGAGTCCGGCGTCTTTTTGCGACGACAGGTTGCGACCCTCATCAATGTCTTTCTGCGTCACGCACTGCTCGAAGCTCATCGGGATGCTGCCCATGCCCGGGATTTCGGTGCGGGTGTTGTAGCTCCATTTGCCCGGCGATGTGTCGAATTTGGGGAGCTGGGCATGGCTGGTGCCAGCCAGCGACATGAGGACGAGCAGGGTGAGCGTGATACGTTTCATGAAAACCTCGGTAAGTTGCAACGGAGACAGGCTTGGCGATGCGCGCCGCAGCCTCATCATTGCAAAGACGGCGCAGTTTAGCGTTTTGCGACATTAACGTCGTCGCAGCCGATCAGGCTGACACCCGGGTCGGCGCCGTGTCCACGTGGATGCAGGACAATGCTTGTCCATATGGCAAGGCAACGCGCAGCGAAAGATACGGCTCATGGAATCACTGATCGGAAAACTGACCTCGCGCCTGCGTGATCTCTGGCAGACACAGCCGGCGCCTGCGGCCATGCGCTCCTACCGCTGCCAGTGCGGCCGCCCCGTGTTCTTCCGCAACAGCCAATGCCTGGCCTGCGAGACACCGCTTGGCTACGAAACGGAACAGGGACATGTGATTGCGCTGGAAATGGACGCCGGGAGCGGTCTCTGGAAAAAATTTGGCGCGGAGGACGATTCGCCGCGCTATCGCCGCTGCAGCAATTTTGAAACGGCGGCAGGCTGCAACTGGCTGGTGCCGGCGCAGGATTTACCGCCCGGTGACGATGGTCTCTGCATCGCCTGCAAGCTCAACCGCACCATTCCGGATCAGTCGAATCCTGAAAATCAGGAGCTGTGGGGCCGCGTCGAGATTGCCAAGCGGCGGCTGGTGTCGTCGCTCATCGCACTCGGCCTGCCCGTCGCGTCAAAGGAAGGGGCCGACCCGGAACATGGACTGGCCTTTGATTTCCTGCGGGCGGCGCCAGAAGGCCCGGCCGTCATGACCGGACACTTCAAGGGCATCATCACCATGAACGTCGAGGAGGCGGACGATGCCAAGCGCGAGCAGATCCGCAAATGGCTGCGGGAGCCGTATCGCACCTTGCTGGGGCATTTCCGGCACGAAGTGGGGCATTACTACTGGGACCGGCTGGTGCTCAATACGCGCTGGCTGGAACCGTTTCGCGCATTGTTCGGCGACGAACGGCTGGACTATGCGGTCGCGCTCAAGACGCATTATGAAAACGGGCCGCCGACGGACTGGCCGAAGCGTTTCGTGAGCAGCTATGCGAGCACGCATCCGTGGGAGGACTGGGCCGAAAGCTGGGCGCACTACCTGCACATGGTCGACACGCTCGACACCTCGCTGTCGTTCGGGCTTGACGCGGCGGACGTCGAGCTCGCGTACGAGGCGTACACGCTCGACGACGTGTGGTGGCGCGAGGCGAAGAACGCGGAGGAATTTCTCGGCTTCATCAATTCATGGATTCGCATCACCAGCGTCATGAACGAGCTCTGCCGCAGCATGGGGCAGCCGGACTTCTATCCGTTTGCGCTGCCGCGCGCCGCCGTGTCGAAGCTGCACTTCATTCATTCGGTCGTCCAGAGTGCGAAAAGCGACGCCGCAACCCCGGCAAATTTGCCGTTCACAATGTCATCAACTCAGTCACAAAATGCCGTATACACAGGGCATGCAGCCTGAAAAACGTAAAAGTCGACTTGTGGCTATTATTGGCGCTAAGCACTTTTTGAAGGTCATTTCAAGGAAAAGCTGATAGCCAATCGGCCAGCGAAATTGCCGTGAATCCGGCTGCGATCGTTCCTTTTGCGAAAACCGCTGCAATTAGCCCGGTTGCAAGGCATACGTCGTACTGGCGCGGCAGACGCTTTTGCCGTCGTTGCCACCGCGAATGTCAATTTCGCCAAACGCCATCGCCTTGCCAACACGCACAAGGGTCGCGGTAACCAGCGCGTCCTGATTCGACAGCGGCCGCATGAAGCTCGTGCTCAACTGCACGGTCGTACATGGCCTGAATTCACCGAAATGGTTGATCAGCGCCAGCACCATCGCCGTGTCCGCCGCCGCCATCATCGCCTGTCCGCACAACATGCCGCCGGCCCGCGACAACTGGTCGCTGTGCGGCAGACGCAGCGTGACCGTGGATTCGGTGAACGACTCCGCGCGCAGATGCAGCGCCTGCACCCAGGGCGCAAAAAGGTTGGCAAGCGCGGCGTTCAGGATGTCGGTATTCATGCGCCGCGATTATCCCTGTTGCCATGTCCGGTTTGTCGAAATCGGTTCACGGTGATGCACGGACCACGCGTGTCGGCTATAACGCATTCGCAACCCCGCGTGGTGGAGCGATCGGGGCGAGGAGGAAGCAATGCGTCGTTTCGTGCAGCTTAAACAGCAACTGATGGTCGTGGCATGGGCCTTGTGCGCCGGTGCCGTGTTTGCGCAGGACTACCCCACGCGGCCGATCACGCTGATCGTACCGTTTCCGCCTGGAGGTGTTGCCGACAACGTAGCGCGACCAGTCGCGCAGGCGCTGTCGAAACAGCTCGGCCAGTCAGTCGTCATCGAGAACAGGCAGGGCGCCGGTGGTGGCATCGGCATGGCGTTTGTGGCGAAGGCGAAACCCGACGGTTACACGCTCCTGCTCGCGTTGTCATCGATTTCGGTCATTCCCGAGGCGGACAAGGTGCTGGGCCGGGCGCCGATGTTCCAGCTCGATCAGTTGCTGCCGATAGCGCGATTTACCGCCGACCCGGTAGTGCTCGCCGTGCGCGCCGAATCGCCGTGGAAGACCTACGCCGAGTTCATCGCGTTCGCGAAAGCCAATCCGAAAAAACTCAACTATGGCTCGTCCGGAAACTACGGCACCATGCATGTGCCGATGGAAATGCTCGCTGCCAGTGCCGGTGCGAGCTTTACGCATGTGCCGTTCACCGGCGCCGCGCCGGCGGTGACGGCATTGCTCGGTGGAACGTTGGACGCGGTTGCATCGGGTCCATCGACCGTGGTGCAGCATGTGAAAGCCGGCAAGCTGCGCGTACTCGCCAATTGGGGACCGGAGCGGCATCCTGCGTTGCCCGACGTGCCGACGCTGCGCGAAATGGGTCTTGCGACCGAATATGCGCAGTGGTCCGGGCTGTTCGCGCCCGCAGGCACACCTGAGCCGGTGCTCAGCGCGCTGCGCAAGGCGTCGCGCGAAATTCAGCAGGATCCAGCCTTTATCCAGACCTTCATCACGCTGCAAACGCCGCTGGCCTATCTCGACGCGCCCGCGTTCCGCAGTTACTGGGACGCCGACGCCAGAAAAATGGCAGAAGTCGTGCAGCGCATCGGCAAGGTCGAATGACTGTTGCGGTCACGAATGCCCGCCCGTGGAGCACGGGCAAACCTGCTTGACGCAAGCAACCGTCCGCAGTTCAATCAATTCACCCTACATAAGGAGATCACCATGATGATTTTGAAACGCGTTCAACGCAGCATCGCCGCTGTCACGCTCGGCACAGCCGCGCTCGTTCTTTCGCCTGCGGCCATTGCGCAAGCGCCCGCTACCCCCGCTGCGCCCGCCGCCAGCGGGTAGACCGAGGTGCTCTGGCTTGGCCAGGCGGCGATGAAGATCACGACGCCGGGCGGCAAGGTCATCGTTGTTGATCCCTGGCTTAAAACCAATCCGAAAACGCCACCGCAGTACAAGGACCTGGCCGCACTCGGCAAGGTTGATCTGATTCTCGTGACCCATGCACACTTCGACCATTTTGCTGACGCGCCGGAACTCGCGAAAATGCACAAGGTGCCGATGTATGGCCCGGCGGGCATGAACTCCGCCGTTGCAACACTCGGCATCCTGCCCACGGAGCTCGCGCCACGTTTCGGCAAGGGTGGCACCATCATGCCGTTTGGTGCCGGTGGCGTGAAGATCACCGCGACCCGCGCCGAACACTCCTCCGAAATCAACTGGAAGAATCCGGCCACCAACAAGGATGAAACGCATCCCGGCGGCGAGCCGGTCGGATTCATCATCGAGATGGAGAACGGCTTCAAGATCTGGCACATGGGCGACACGGGCCTGTTCGGCGACATGAAATTCATCGGCGAGTATTACAAGCCCGATCTCATCATGATTCCGATCGGTGGTCACTTCGTGATGAACCCGGCCGACGCGGCGGTCGCCACACGCGACATGATCAAGCCGAAGTTCGCGATTCCGATTCACTACGGCACAACGCCGCTGTTGCGCGGCACGACGGCGGAATTTGCCGCTGCGCTGGGCAACACGTCGATCAAGATGTTCCCGATCAATCCGGGCGACAAACTTGATTTCTGATGCGGGCAGACGCGTTACCGCGAACTGCGCGCGCCGAGCCGCACTGGCGCTCGCCGGTGCGGTTCTGCTGGCCGGCTGTGGCGTGATGCCGCCGCAACCGTCGGCGGACAAAGCGGTCGTTCGCGCGCTGGCGCCCGACGGAAAATTGCGGGCTGCGATCAACTTTGGCAATCCGATCCTCGCCAACAAGGATGAGAAAACCGGCGAACCTGTTGGCGTATCGGTTGATCTCGCACGCGAGCTGGGTCGTCGCCTGAATGTACCGGTCGAGCTGGTCACATTTAATGCGGCGGGCAAGGTGGTTGAAGCGGTGACGGCGAACGAAGTGTCGATTGCCTTTGTCGCGATTGATCCGTTGCGTGCCGTGTCGACGTTCTACACCGCGCCCTATGTGGTGATCGAAGGGGCGTACCTCGTGCGCAACGAATCGCCGCTCAAGGCCAATGAAGAGGTCGATCGTACCGGCATTCGCGTTGCCGCTGCGAAGGGCAGCGCGTACGACCTGTATCTGTCGCGCGAACTGAAGAACGCGAAAATTGTTCATGCGGCAACATCGCAAAGTGTCACTGATACGTTTCTCGCGCAGAACCTTGAGGCTGCCGCAGGCGTCAAGCAGCAACTGCAAATGGACGCTGCGCGCGTTCCCGGCATGCGCCTGCTGCCCGGACGCTTCATGGTAATCAATCAGGCCATGGGCACGCCGATTTCTCGGGCCGCTGCCGGCGAATATCTGAAGGCTTTCATCGAGGAAATGAAGGCATCGGGTTTTGTTGCGGCATCGCTTTCGCGACACGGCATTCAGGGCGCTGAGGTCGCGCCCGCTGCGGCCAGACCCAATTAGTTACCACACGCCGGGTGCAGCCGCTGCATGACTGCGGCTTTCGCCCTGCATCAATCAGATACGAAACAGGAGGGTGATCAATGCCAATATTCAGGAACGTACTTCGGCCGCTCGCGGTCGCCGGCCTTGCGCTGGTGGCCTGTTGCGCGCATGCGCAAACGGCGTATCCGACCAAACCCGTCAAGATCATGGTCGGCGCTTCGGCCGGTGGCGGTACTGACATCGTGGCGCGGATGCTCGCCGAAAAGTTCGGTGCAGCGTTCAAGGAAAGCTTCATCGTTGACAATCGCCCCGGCGCGTCGAACACCATCGCGGCGGACGTTACCGCCAAAGCACCGGCGGACGGCCACACGCTGCTGGTCGCGACCAACACCGGCCAGGCCATTGCACCGCATCTCATCAAACTCTCGTTCGATCCGATCAAGGACCTGACCCCGATCGCGCTGATCGTCACGGTGCCCAATGTGCTGGTGGTGAATCAACAGGTTGGTGCGAAAGACGTGAAGGAGCTCATCGCGATGATGAACGCGAAACTGAACACGTTTACCTACGCCTCGTCCGGTGTCGGCAGTACGCAGCATCTTGCGGGTGAAGGTTTCAAACTGGCAACAGGCGTCAAGATGACGCATGTGCCGTACAAGGGCAGCTCGCAGGCTCACCTTGACCTGATCGCAGGCAGCGTGCAGGTGATGTTCGACACGACGTCCTCGGCAATGGGGCATATCAAGTCCGGCAAACTCAAACCGCTGGCCGTGACCACGCCGAAACGCAGCGCCGAATTGCCAGACGTGCCGACGCTCGCCGAAGCAGGCGTTCCGGGGTTCGAAATGAGCACCTGGTATGGTCTGTTCGTCACCACCGGTACCCCGAAAGACGTGGTGGCTCGCCTGATAGATGAGACCAACAAGATCCTGCGTCTGCCGGACGTGCAAACACGGTTGCGCGGCCTCGGTGGTGAGCCGGCGGGCATGACCGTTGAGCAGTTTGCAGCACTCAACAAAGGCGAATTCGAGCGCTTTGGCAAACTCATTCGCGAAGCCAACGTAAAGATCGATTGATGAAACCGAACATCGCTCTCGTCATCGGCGACCCCGCAGGTGTCGGCCCTGAACTGATCGCGAAACTTCTCGCTGATGGTTCGGCCTCGAAGCAGGCGAACGTCTTTGTCATCGGCAATCGCGCGTCGATTGCCGACGCGGAACGCGCCGCCGGCGTGTCGCTGAATCTTGCGACCATCGAACAAAACGAAGCCGGTTCGCAAGATTTCGACACACCGGTGCTGCTGCGTTGGGCGGGGCTTGATCGGCCTGCGTTTGCGCGGGGCAAAGCGGAAGCTGCCAACGGCCAATTCATGCTCGACATGCTCACGCTGGGGGCGCAACTTACGCGTGAGCGCAGGACAGACGCGCTCTGCTTCGCGCCGCTCAACAAGGGGGCATTGCGTGCCGGAGGCATGCAGCAACAGGACGAGTTGCGCTGGTTCGAAGACCTGCTCGGTTGCCACAGCTACACCGGTGAACTCAATGTGCTTGATACGCTGTGGACTTCACGCGTGACCTCGCATGTCGCGCTCAAAGACGTCAGCGCACTGCTCACGCCCGAAGGCGTCGCCGATGCTGCCAACCTGATCACGGAGTCACTGAAAGCTTCCGGCAAGGCGGCGCCGCGAGTGGCTGTGTGTGGCCTCAATCCGCACAACGGTGACAACGGCAACTACGGGACCGAAGAGGGCGACGTCATCGAACCGGGTGTTGCGCTTGCGCGCTCGCGGGGCATCGCGGTCGACGGCCCGTTCCCGGCGGATACCATCTTCGTGCGCGCAAAAAACGGTCAGTACGACGGCATCGTGACCATGTATCACGACCAGGGCCAGATCGCGATGAAGCTGATGGGCTTCGAGCGCGGCGTCACCGTGCAGGGCGGCTTGCCGATTCCGGTCACCACACCCGCACACGGCACGGCCTACGACATTGCGGGGCAGGGCATCGCCAATGTCGGTGCAATGAAGAACGCATTTGATCTGGCGTGTCGCATGGGCGTGCATCGTGCGACGGCACCGCAGCCGTGATGCGGACGAAAGACATCGAAAAACTGGCCAATGTGTTGCACGGACGGCGGCCAATTTTATGACTATCAGCTTTTTATCAAAAGCCGCATTCAAGTGCGGCTTACATGCGAAAAACGATTAAAGTTGACTATCGGCGATTTGTGCGCCTATGCCGCATGAAATAAGGGGAACAGCAAAAGCTGTATCGCTAAATCGTCGTCGTTTCGACCGGTCGTTTGGCGTAAAACCTGAGCGGTGACGACGACGCGGCAACGCTGGACGGCGGCGGCGAGCGCAGGATGTTCGGCCGCATCTTGCCCATGACGTGCATTTCGCAGGGCTTGCAGTCGAACTTGAGTGTCAGGCGATCGCCGCCGCTGACCAGCACCATCGGCTCGGCGCGGACCTGCCCCTGAACGCCCTGAACGCCTTTCGCCTGTTTCGGACACAGGTTGAACGACCAGCGCAGGCAATGCTTGGTGACCATGACCGGGACTTCACCGGCTTCGGCATGTGCCTCGTAGGCGGCGGCGATCATGCTCACGCCATGCTTCGCATAAAAATCGCGAGCGGCCTGGTTGTAGACGTTGGCAAGATAGCTCAACGATTCTTCGGGGTATTGCGCGGGCGGCTCGCTCGCTTGCGTGCGCGTCCAATTGGGCAGGCGCGCGAGGCGGTTGGCTTCGAGCCGTTCAACCGCTTCACGACGCAGCGCATTGGCCGCAGATGCAGGCACAAACCACGGTCGTGACCAGGCCAGCTCAATGTCTTTCACGGCGAACATCGTGTTGCCCAGTTTGCCGAGATTTTCCCTGAGACTTTCCGTCGCGCGAGCCGGATTTTGCGCAGCTTCCTTCGCGTGCTCAATGGTCGCTGCGGCGCTGGCGCCGGTTTCGTCGGTCATGGTCAGCGTAAATCCGTTGGCCGTTTCCGAAAATTTCATCGATACCGCAACGCGTCGGTCCGCTGACTTCTTTGCCAGCGTTTGCTCCCAGGCATGGTCGCGATTGCGGCTGATTTCCGTGCCCGCCGCGAGACCCGCCAGATCAGATGATGACTGGTTGGGGGTGATTCGCCATACCTCGCCCACGCGCCGGACCACGTCGGCCTGCGTGCCCTTGACCTCGCGCTTGTGCATCCAGGTGAGACCATCGCCATTGGACAACGTATGCGGGCTGTCGATTTCAAACCAGTCTGCAGCGACGCGTGTGACCACGCCGATTTTGGATCCCACGTGCGCAGGCGCATCGAACGCACCGATGTCCATCTTGCGACCAGTCGCGAAATAATCAGTACTGCTGCGATTGAATGTTTTGTCAGGATCGGGCGTGAAGGGGTAGGTGCAGTGCCCGTGCGAGGCTGCGACCAGACTTGGTCGCTCATGCTCCGCCAGCTCCGGACGGTCATTGAGAATTTCGTCGAGCAGCGTGCGGTAATGCGCCGTCACGTTCTTGACGTAGCCCATGTCCTTGTAGCGGCCCTCGATCTTGAAGCTGCGAATGCCGGCGTCAATCAACGCGCGCAGATTGCGGCTCTGGTCGTTGTCCTTCATCGACAGCAAATGCTTGTCGAAGGCGACCACGCGACCCTGCGAGTCCTCCAGCGTGTACGGCAGACGGCATTCCTGCGAGCAGGACCCACGATTGGCGCTGCGACCCGTGTGCGCCTCGCTGATGTAGCAGTTGCCGGAAAACGCTACACACAATGCACCATGCACAAAGTATTCGAGCGGCACGTCCGGGTTCACGGCGGCGCGCATCTCGGCAATCTGTTGCAGCGTGAGTTCGCGTGCCAGCACGAGTTGCGAGAAGCCGACCTCGCCGAGGAATTTCGCTTTTTCCACCGTGCGGATGTCACATTGCGTCGACGCATGCAGCGCAATCGGCGGAATATCCAGTTCCAGAATGCCCATGTCCTGCACGATCAGCGCATCGACACCGGCATCGTACAGTTCATGGATCAGCTTGCGTGCGGGCTCCAGCTCGTTGTCGTGCAGGATCGTGTTGACCGTCACGAAAATGCGTGAACCGTAGCGATGTGCAAACGTCGTCAGTCCTGCGATGTCGGCAATCGTATTTTCTGCCTTGCTGCGCGCGCCAAACGACGGGCCGCCGATGTACACCGCGTCGGCACCATGCAGCACGGCCTCACGCCCGATTTCGGCATCGCGGGCGGGGGAGAGCAGTTCGAGGTGATTGCGGGGCAAACTCATGGCAAATCGGCGGTACAGCGGTAACCCGCTATTTTCTCGCAGATTGGACTTGCTGTGAACCGCTCCTACAACGCCTTCTGTTTTGCAATGTAATCGTTGATCACGCGCTCCAGCACCGCCAGCGGCATGCCGCCGTTGACCAGCACTGCATCATGAAACTCACGAATGTCGAACTTGGCGCCGAGCTCGGCCTTCGCCCGCTCGCGCAGTTCGAGGATCTTGAGCATGCCGACCTTGTACGCGAGCGCCTGTCCGGGATCGAGGAAGTAACGCTCAATCTCGGTGACGACTTCGGCCTCTGACATGCCGGTTTCGCGCAGCATGTAGTCGATCGCCTGCTCGCGCGTCCAGCGCTCGTGATGAATGCCGGTGTCGACCACCAGCCGCACGGCGCGCAGCATTTCATCGCGCAGGCGCCCGAGATTGTTGATAGGGTCTTTTTGATACCCCATCTCCCACGCCAGATGCTCTGCATACAGCGCCCAGCCTTCGTCGTACGCAGTGAACGGCACCAGCGAACGGAAAATCGGCAATCCCGTGAGCTCCTGCGCAATCGCGGTTTGCAGGTGATGCCCGGGCACCGCCTCATGGTATGCGAGCGTGCGCATGCCGAAGCGAGGCACCTCTTTCACGTCACGCAGGTTGGCGTAAAAGGTGCCCGGCGCCGAACCATCCATCGGCGGTGAGCCGTAGTACGCGCCCGAGGTGCCTGCTTCGGTGAACTCTGGCATGCGCTTGACCACGACAGCTGCCTTTGGCTTGGTCTTGAAATAAGGATCGAGCCCAGCCGTGATCTCGTCGATGATGGACTGAAAGTCCTTGAGAATCTGTTTTCGACCGGCGTCACTGTCGGGATAGCCCTGCGAAGGAGACGCCGCGAGCTGCGCGATTTTCTGCGCACGCGAGCCTTGCGAGTAGCCCGCTGCGGTGAGGATGGCATCCATCTCGCGGCCGACTCGCTCGACTTCTTTAAGTCCGAGCGCGTGAATCTGCGGTGCGGTCATGGTGGTGGTCGTGTTCGATTCGATACGGTGCTGGTAGTAGGCCGCCCCATCGGGTTGCGCCCAGGCGCCGTGATTGTGAATCGCCTTCGCGCGCAGCGTTTCGAAGTACGCGCGCAGCGTCGCGTATGCCGGCAGCACGCTGTCCGAGACCGCCTTCTCGACGCGAGCGATCAATGCGTTGCGGGCTTCGGCGTCAATCCTGTCCGCAGGAACCTTCGCGAGTTTTTCCCGAAAACTCACCGTCAGCACATTGCCTGCGATGCCCGGCGCTGCGAACTTGTTGAGCTGATCGAGCACCTTGTCGACCGTGAATTTCGGCGGCAGCATGCCCTTGCTTTCACGCAGCTTGAGCCCTTCGATCACCTGTGCGAACTTGCGCGGATACGCGTTGAGCCGTTCGATGAAATGCTCGGCATCGGTCGCGTCGTGGATCTGCTGCTGTTGCGTCATCAGGTTAGGCAGTTCAACCTGTACGCCAGCGCCCTGATTGACCGGAAAATCGTGAAAACGCCAGCGCTCGTGAGCCACCTGATCGGTGACGTAGTAGGCGAAGATGTCGTAAGAGATGCGATCCTGACCGGTCAGCGCCGACGCGTCGTAGCGCTTGAGTGTGGCGAGTTCATCGCGAAACAGCGCAAATGTGGCGTCGCCCTTGGCAATCGAGGCATCGGCGAGCTTTGCGTTGTGTCCACGAATGCCAAGCGGCTCGAACAGCCGGAGACTGGTCAGCAGTTCCGGGTTGTCCAGCGCGAAGCGCAGAAAGGCGCGCGTGTAGAACCAGTTGATTGAGAGCGGTTTCGCGTACCAGGTGTGCAGCGCGAGGGCGCCGGTGGCGAGCAGGGCGGCCGCCATCAGCGCGGCTCCCCATTTGAGCCATCGCTTCACGCGCACGCTCAGCATGGGCGCGTGAGTCCGGTCAGATGCGACTTGCGATCCTCTTCACGCATGCCGGTGCTGGTGACGATTCCGGCGCTGCTGTAGCCGACGTAGAAACAGGTCGGAATCTGGGCGTCATAGAAACGGTAAATGTGCACGAGTTCTTCCTGGCGAAACGGGTAGCGCATGGTGTAGTAGGACGGTCCGATGAGGGCCTCGACGTCAGACTGTTTCTGTCCGTTCTGAATCAGCGCAAGCCGCTCCGGTGTTAGCCCCTGGACCTGATTGATGAGGCGGCCGTTGCCGTCAAAATCGAGCAACCACACCTGCCGTCCTTCCGGCGCGGTGCTGTAAACCCAGCGCTCGCCGGCCGCAGTCTTGTGCGTCAACGTTGGTGCGCCCCAGCGCGCGCTGACATCGGCCTGCGATTCGCCCGGCTTGAGGGCCGTGAGTCCGGCGCATCCGGCAACCAGCGCCGCGACGAGCAGGGTCGGCGCAAGGACGCGCAGTTTCGCGCGATGCCTGGCGACGGTTTCAGGGCATTGGGTGTTCATCGGTGTCGTGATGCTAGCGAGACAAGGCGATAAACGCCAAGACAGCCGTCGCCAACTGATGTTTCACAGCCAAAATCAAGCGATAGCTTTTTCTTGTAAGGCTTATTGAGAAGGGCATAAGGCGTAAAAACAGGAAAAGTCGAGTTTATGCATAATTCCTTGTTATGCCCCAATAAATAAGGGTTTAAAGAAAAAGCTGTATGCACGTCACGGCGCTGAAGCACGATGTTCATGCCGGTAGATGCCGCGCGCAGGTCTTTGCTTGCGGTCAAGTCCGGTCGCGATTCGATGCCTTGCTATCGCTGAATCTAATAAGCTTTGTTGATGATGAGCCACGACACCGCAACCACTGATCCCTCACTGTCGGCGACGGCAGTACTGGCGCATCTCGAAGCCGGCCGCCTGCAGACAGCCCTCGACACGGCAGACAGCGCACTTGCGCAGTGCGCGCCCGGCGACGAAGTGATGCTGCTGTGCATGAAGGGCAATGCGCTGGTCACGCTCGGCAATCCGCTCGAAGCCCTGCGCGTAGCGAGCAGCGCGCGAGAGCTGGCGAGTGCGCGCGACGAACCCCTCATGATTGCCGAGGCCGGGCTGGCGCTGGCTTTCGCGCTGCAATCGCTGGAGGAACACAGCCGTGCTATCGACATGGCGGCCGACTGCGAACGCATTGCTGAAGAACAGCAAGACTTTGAACTGCTCGCGCGCTCGTTGCGCACACTGGGCATCTCGTACTCCGTGCTCGGTCGCCATGAACAGGCGCTGGAGCTGCTGGAGCGCGTAGTTCCAATGCTTGAACAACATGCGCGCACGCCGGAGCGGCTTTTCCACGCACGCTATTCGCTGATCACTGCGCGCAGCCGGTTGACCAGTGGTAACGGTCAGGAAGTGACCGGCAGCCATGAACAATACCTGGCCTTGCGCGATGAATGGCTGAGCTTTGCGCGTGATGTTGATGCGCGTCAGCTGGTGCGACTCAAGGCCATGGCGCTGGGCAATGCCGGTATCGCTGCGCGTTATGCGGCCGATCATGAAATGGCGCTAGAGATCCTGCGGCAGACACTTGAATTGCAATATCAGATCGGCCTGCGCGGGCATGCCGCAAATACGGAGGCACATGTCGGCGCGACGCTCAAAACGCTGGATCGGCCACACGATGCCATCGATGCCTTCAAGCGTGCTATCGCATTGTTTGCGGGCGGCAATCCGCGCGAACTGGCGAGTACGCTGGAAGAGCTGGCTGACGCCTACGAGATGATCGACGATCCGCGCGCTGCGCTCGCCGCGCTCAAGGAGGCGCGTACGCTCGAGCGCAAACTACATGACGATGCAGCGCTGG
>CAYMSY010000047.1:0-13699 GCA_964393195.1 uncultured Alcaligenaceae bacterium
GACAGCTTCCCGCATCAGATGTCGGGCGGGCAGCAGCAGCGCGTGATGATCGCGATGGCGATCGCCTGCGAGCCCAAGCTCCTGATCGCCGACGAGCCGACCACGGCGCTGGATGTCACGATTCAGGCGCAGATTCTTGACCTCATCGCTGCGTTGCAAAAGAAACATGGCATGAGCGTGCTGTTCATTACGCATGATCTGGCCGTGGTGGGTGATATTGCCGACCATGTGGTTGTCATGCGACATGGCGAAATTCGTGAGCAGGGCACCTCGAAAGAGGTGTTCTCCGCGCCGAAGGACGATTACACGCGGGCGCTGCTGGCCTGTCGTCCGGTCGTGGATTCGCGTCCGAAGCGGCTCCCGGTGATTGATGATTTCATGGCCGGACGCGCAGACGCGATGCGCCTTGAGCAGCGCTCACGGGGCGTCAAGGAAAGCGATCCGGTCGTGCTTGAGGTGAAGGGCCTGTGCAAGGACTTTGTCTCGCGCGAAGGACTGTTCGGCAAGCGCGTATTCAATGCGGCGAAGGATGTGTCGTTCAAGCTGCGCAAGGGCAAGACGCTGGGACTCGTCGGCGAGTCCGGCTCCGGCAAGACGACCGTTGGCCTCACCATCATGCGCCTGCATGACGCGACAAAGGGCGAAGCATGGTTTGACGGCAAGAACATTTTCGCGATGAGCGAGAAGGAGTTCCTGCCCTACAAGCGCCGCATCCAGATCATCTTCCAGAACCCGTATGCGTCGCTCAACCCGCGCTTCACGGTGGGTCAGATCATTTGCGAACCGATGATCGTGCACGGCATCGGTAATGGCGCTGAAGACCGCGCCAGGATGGCCTTTGAGCTGCTGGCCAAGGTCGGTCTGCCGGAAATGAGCTTCTACAAGTATCCGCACGAGTTCTCGGGCGGCCAGCGTCAGCGCATCGCCATCGCGCGCTGCCTGACCATGAAACCTGACATCCTGATCTGCGACGAATCGGTGTCGGCGCTCGATGTCTCGGTGCAGGCGCAGGTGCTCAATCTTCTGCAAGACCTGCAGGATGAATTCGGGCGTTCCTACATCGTCACCTCGCATGACCTCGCTGTCGTGAAGTACATGAGCGACGAAGTCATGGTCATGTCGGAAGGTAACGTCGTGGAACAGGGCGACTCCGACACGCTCTACGCTGCACCGCAGCAGGCGTACACCCGGAAACTGCTCGATTCCATCCCGAAAGGGCTCGCCACCTCGGCTTGAGCCCTCCTCCCGGACGCCGGACTCGGCGTCCGGCCTCCCCCTGATCGTCTGCGCGCAGCACCAGCGCTTCTCCGGACTGCCTGCGGCCGCAACAAATTCGGCTTTTTCCGCCCGAAGCGGTGACGAAACCCCATCGACGGCAGGGTCCGAGGTTGTTGCAAGTGTGCAACGCGTGCTCATCATCTTTTCTATAGAAGCCTTATTTAATAGGGCATAGCGGCTAATTTTAATGAAAGTCGACTTTTTATGAAAATTGTCGCTAAGCCGCTTACCAACGTCATTTATAGCAAAAGCTGATTTGAATATGTACGTTCGTGCAGCATAAGGCGAACCGTATGCAAAGACGTTTGTGGAAACCAAGGTTGAAAAAAATCCTATTTTTTTCAATAGGTTATGAGATTGTTTCGGATTTGAAGCCGGTTTGGCCCCCAGCCACATCGTCAGCGGCCACTAACGCAACAGGTAGCCGAAGTGACGGCTTGATGACAGAATCCGTAAGTCATCCTTTCTAACCGTCCTCCATTGGGATTTCAGGGGTTTTTATGATTCAGAAGAAACAATTGGCTGTCGCTATCGCGGCAACTTTTGTGGCCGCCGGGGTTGCTTACGCGCAACAAACACCGCAGAAGGTCGAAAAAGTCGAAGTAACGGGTTCCAACATCAAGCGGACCGATGTCGAAACGGTTGCTCCGGTTGACGTCATCACGCGTGAACAGATCGAGCGTTCTGGTCAACCGACCATCGCCGACGTGCTGCGCAATGTTCCGGCCAACACCGGTAACAGCTACTCGGAAAGCTTCTCGAACAGCTTCGCACCGGGTGCCTCGGGCATCTCGCTGCGCGGCCTTGGTCAAAAGGCTACCTTGGTGCTGATCAACGGTCGTCGTACGTCGGGGTACGGGTTTGCACAGAATCTGCAAGACTCGTTTGTCGACCTCAATTCGATCCCCAGTTCCGCCGTCGAGCGTATCGAAGTCCTCAAGGACGGCGCCTCGGCAATTTATGGCTCGGATGCCATCGCGGGGGTCGTTAACGTGATATTGCGGAAAGACTACAAGGGCGTGGAGTTTACCGTCGGCGGTGGACAGGCCGCAGGCAATGGTGACTATAAATTCACCGCTACGGCAGGTTTTGGTGACTTGGGTAAGGACAAGTACTCGGTGCTTGGCGTCTTTGACTATTACAAGCGTGATCTGGTCACTCTCGCCGAGACCGACTTTGGTGCTTCGCGCGATTGGCGAGGTCGCGCGGGTGGTGGACGCAATTTCCAATCATTAACAGGGCTGGGTACGTGGCAACAGTACAACGCTGCGGGCACCTCTGCGACACAAAACTTCCGCGCAGTTGATAACTGTGCCGCTGTCGGTGGGACGGTGATGACCGGTCCCCAAGCGGTGGCGGCCGGCTTGATTGATCTTACCTCGACACAATCGGCGGCCAATTTGGCGACGTTGAATGCACGTGCAGCCGCAACGAATACGTTCTGTACGTACGACGCGAACAAGTTCATTACTGCGCTGCCGGGGACGGAGCGTTACGGCGCTTTGGTTAAAGGAACGCTGGAGATATCGCCAACCCTGCAGGCCTACTCGGAGCTTGGTTTTTCGAAGGTCGATAGCAAGCAGGTCTTCACTCCGACGTTTTTCGCCGGGAGTACTAATTCGGCGTTGGCCGCTCAAGGGATACAGCCAGTTTTCAACATAAATTTCGCGCCGGGTGTTGCCGGCAACCCATTCTCCACGACCGCTCGATATGCGGGAGCGCTGAATGATTTGGGTACGCGAGATACGTCGGTCAGTTCGGAAACTTACCGCATTCTGGCTGGCCTCAAGTGGTCGTTTGGGGCGTGGGACGGGGATTCGGCCATTGGTTGGTCGCGCAACTCGGTTTCCGCCGACAATTTCAACCGCTTGGATATTCGTGGCATCGGCTCCGTGTTTGGTGTTGCGACCGGTCGCCAACCGCCTATTCCTATGTCAAGCACGTCGACATATAACCTCAATAACTCATCTCTCAACAGCGCTGGGGTTCGCGATTCCATCCGTGCTAATTTCACGCGCTCGGCGACTTCGGAATTGGCGTTTGTAGATACTCGTGCGTCGACTGAAATCGCGCAGTTTACGTTGCCCGGCGGCCCCGTCGGCCTAGCCATTGGCGCCGAATTCCGCAATGAGAAACTGAGGGACGCTCCCGCCGCCATTCAAACCGGCGGTTTCGTGATGGGGCAGGGCGTGACCGCAACTGATGGCAAGCGTGATAGTTTCGCTGTCTTCGCCGAGGCCAGTCTTCCGATATTCAAGAGTTTGGAAGCGCAACTGGCGGTTCGTTCGGATCATTACAGCGACTACGGAAGCTCAACTGTACCGAAGGTGGGCCTGAAATGGAAAGTGTCACCGGAGTTGATGTTCCGTGCGAACTGGGGCGAAGGTTTCCGGGCTCCGACACTGCCGGAAATTTCCCCTTCGAACGCGACGTTCTTTACAGCGGTTATTGATCCCGCGACTGGCGCGCAAACGAATATTTCGGGCCAATTCGGCGGTAACACGACACTTAAGGCGGAGAAATCTCGGAGTACAACGATTGGGGCTGTTTTTGAGCCGAGTCGCGACCTCAATTTTGGTATCAATTGGTACCAAATCGACTGGCGTGACTATGTGTCCGCCCCAAGCCTACAGAGCTTGGTCGATGGTGATGGAATCATTAATGGCGTGCGACGCGGTGTCATTACACGTGACCCCACAAATGGCGTGGTGGTGCTGGTTGCAACTCAGTACTACAACACTCCGCGTGTCCTGACTAGCGGTCTCGACTTCGACGCAACATACAGGCTAAATACTCTGTACGGCAAGTTGGGCGTTCGAGTTGGCGCAACATATCTCGAACGATATCGTGTCGAAGACTTCGAGTCGGTGACTGAATATGTGGGGCGAAATGGGTTCGGGTCCGTGCCTCGCATCCGTGGCAATTTGACACTGTCGTGGGATCAAGGACCTTGGTCGACTGCGGCGACCTTCAACTACGTCCATAGCTACTACCAAGACTTCCTGCCGGGCAGTTATTTCGCAGCACGTGACCCGCGCTTCCAGTCCGGTGTTTACAGCGAGAAGATCGGATCACGTACGACTCTCGACTTGTATGGTGGTTACGAATTCAACAACAAGCTTAAGATCTCTGGATCGGTTATTAACGTCGCCAACAAGCAACCTCCATACGACCCTGGCGCGTCAAGCACCTTCCTGTATGACTTCACGCAGTACGACGTGCGTGGTCGTGCATACCGCTTGAACCTGACCTACAAGTTCAAGTAATCAGGCGTTGCGTAACAGGCGGGTTCGCCGGTTCGTTGACGAAACAAAGAGAAGGAGGCGCAAGCCTCCTTTTTTTTGCGCTCCCAATCCGGTAGCGGTCGATGTAAACCGGAGATCGCGTGTCGCAGAGGCTGAAAATGGCATCATTCACTTATTTGCAAACTGCTTCGGGGAAATGTGGAATGAAGTTGCTGAGAGAGTTGCGAGCCATGCTCGCCCCTTTGATGCTGGCTGGGTTCGCCGCCATTGCTGCGCAGGTGTCCGCCCAGGCGATACCGGAAATTCCGATCGAAACGCTGTTCCGGAAGACCGAATACCGCTCGTTGAATTTCTCGCCGGACCAGAAGTTCATGGCGGCACTGATGCCGATCAACAGCCGCTACAACCTGGTCATCATTGATCTCGAAAAACGCAACGCCAACCGCGTTACCAATTTCGACAAGGCCGACGTGCTCAGTTTCTGGTGGGCCAGTAATGACCGCTTGCTGTTCACCACGGGTGACGAGCAGCAGTTTGTAGCCAACGCCGGCGACGGCGGCCTGTTCGCGGTCGATCGCGATGGTCGCAACTCGCGCATCTTGATCCAGCCCTTCACGGCGACGCCGGGCCAGTACGTACTCCGGACAACGGGTTACCGCGGGCGTATCAAGGACAGCAAGGATGAAGTGCTGGTCGAGTCCAATGATCGTTCATCGGACACGATTGACATTTACCGGATGAATATTTTTTCGGGCCGGAAGACACTGCTCACGTTTGATTCGCCAGGCCTTGTGAACCGCTGGGTACTCGACCGCGAGCGCGTCCCGCGTGCGCTGCTGCGTCAGGATCCGGTCACCGGCGTCAGCGAATTCATGTACCGGTCGGCGGAAGGACAGCCTTACAAGACGCTGCGCCAGTGGCGTCTTGACGTCAAGGACATCGTCATTCCGTTGAGCTTTGAGCGTAGTGGCAAGACGATGATCGTTGCCAGCAACGTGGGCCGCGACACGATGGCTTTTTTCCGTTTCGACCCGGAAACCAACCAGCTCGGCGAGCTCATTTTCGGTGATGACCGGTACGACGTGCGCTCGACGGACTTCAACGGCGGCTATTCCGGCATCAATGGCACATTGCGATTCAGCGGCAATGAAGAGGACGACCCGGATCGCGTGATTGGCGTCAGCTATCAGGCTGATCGGCCGAAGACCGTCTGGTTTGACGAGACTGCACGCAAGACCCAGGCAATGCTTGATGCGGCGCTGCCTGCCGGCAACTACAACTCCTGGTCACCGGGTGAAAAACGTACGCTGGTCCTGTCGCGCTCCGACACCGATCCCGGTCGCTACTTCATTTTCGATCAGGACAAAAAGACACTGGAAGACACTGGCGTCCGTCCGCGTCGCTGGATTGACCCGAAGCAGATGCGCCCAATGCAGTACGTCAGCTGGACCGCGCCTGATGGCATGAAAATCGATGGCTATCTCACGCTGCCGGCCAGTTACTCTGCTGGATCGCCGGTACCGCTTGTGTTGCATCCTCATGGCGGCCCCTGGGCGCGTGACGGCTGGGGCTTCAATCCGGAGGTCCAGTTCATGGCGAACCGCGGCTATGCCGTCCTGCAGCCCAATTTCCGTGGCTCGGTCGGTTACGGGCGCAAGCATCTGATCGCCAGTTTCCGGCAGTTTGGTGACACCATGATTGATGACCAGCTGGCGGGGGTTGACTGGGCGGTGCGCGAAGGCTTCGCAGACAAGAATCGATTGGCCGTCTATGGCGCCAGCTATGGCGGTTACTCGACGCTGATGGCCATCGTCAAGCGCCCGGATACCTTCAAATGGGCCGTGAACTACGTCGGCATCAGCGACATGTTCTCGATGTACGACACCGATCGTTTTGTGCGTTACGGAAAAGGCGGCGAAGCCTGGTTTGCGTACACGATTGGCAACCCCAAGACCGATCGCGAGGCGTTTGAACGCTGGTCGCCCGCGCGGCAACTGGGCAAGCTGCAGACACCGGTTTTCCACGCTTACGGCGGTGAGGACCGTAACGTCGATATCGAGAATGGCCGCGTCATTCGTGCCGCGTTCGACAAGGCAGGCAAGCCGCAGGAATGGATGTTCGTTGCCGACGAAGCTCACGGCTATCGCCTCGACAAGAACGTCATCGAGTACTACACGCGATTTGAGGCATTCATGAAGAAAAACATGCCACGTACGAAATAGCGGGGCGGTGATCAGTCATGAAAAAAGGAGGCCATGGCCTCCTTTTTCGTAACTGGCGGGGTCATCCGCCAGTGCTCGGCTCCTGCGGTCATGCCCGCAACAAGCACAGGTTACTTTCCGATTTGTTCGTCGAGGAACTTGAGCACCTGTGTGTACAGGTCCACGTTGTTCTCCAGCTTGCCAAAGCCGTGTCCTTCGCTGGCCTTGATCACGAACGCCTTGGCCGGATTGCCTGCTGCTTTCAGTGCCTTGTCCATGCGATAGACCTGATCAATCGGAACGCGGATGTCGTCCTGACCGGCATAAAGGAAGACGGCGCCCTTGATTTTTGCGGCATTGTTTACCGGTGAAATGTCGCGCACGAGCTGTGATTTCAGGTCGGTGACGCCGATGATGGCTTTCCAGAAGTCGACAGCGGCCGGGCTGCTGACGTAGTCCGTCTCCACCGATGTGTTTTGGTAGACCAGATCGGTGACGGCAAGACCGGCAACTGCGCACTTGAACAGATCGGGTGTCTTGACCATCGCCTGCAACGAGGCATAACCGCCATAGCTTGCGCCGGAGATACAAGCGCGCTTGGGGTCAGCGTAACCCTCGTTGACAGCCCATTGCAGTGCGTCTTCGTGGTCTTCCGACATTTGCCGTCCGATGGTGCCGAAGCCGGAGGTGAAAATCTTGTTGCCCATTCCCGGTGTGATGCGGAAATTCGGAACAATGACGGCATAACCCCGTGATGCGAAGAGCTGTCCTTCGAGGTAGCCAAAGCCTGCGCCGTAGGTATCAGCGCGAACCGTTGGGCCGCCGTGAATGTGCACGATCGTCGGCAGTTTGGTGCCGGGTTTGTAGTCTTTCGGAAGGAAGAGGTAGCCCGGAATTTCCAGACCGTCACGCGTCTTGTAACGAATCGGGCGTTGCTCGACCAGCTTGCTGTCCAGCCAAGGAAGCGCTGCGCCAATTTCTTCCAGCGTCAGCTTCAATTCGTCGAGCAGATACCAGCGCACCGCCTTGGTGTCCGAGTAGGACGTCACCAGCAACCGTTTGCCATCGGGGGTGCGCGTGAAGCTGTTGACCATGTTGGGCAGCGCGGCATCGAGCATGCGCTGTGTCTTGGCCCGGCTTTCGTCGGTCCACACCGTTTCCGGCTTGTCGCCCTGAACGCGATAGCCGACGATCTTGTCATCAACCGCGCTCACCAGCACACCCGCCGTACGCTGCCCCTGCGAATCCGCGCCCATGTCATAACGCGGATGCGATGCGATCAGCTCGCCGAGTTTCTTGTTGTTCGGGTCGTAGCGATAGACCGCCATGGTGTCGCGGTCCTTGTTCGTCGCGACCTGCAACATCTGATCATCGGCTTCGAATGCCAGTGGCACGAACACGGAACCCTTGTCACGCGAGTAGCGGGCAATTTCCGTCCACGGCGCATCGGCGCCCTTGCGGTAATAGACAACTCGCGTCAATTCGTCCTTGATACCGGCGACCACCACACGCGGTACCAGCTTGCTGTCGAGCAGCCATTCCTCGGTAAGGTCGGACGGCCGCCCGGAGGTGAGCAGGGTGGTGCGGCCGGTGTTCAGATTGAGACGGTAGAGATCCACCGAATCGGCGCTGGTCTGATTGCCTTCCGCGATGATCTCGTCGGTGTTGCCCGGAATCGTGCGGTGAACGTCAAGGCTGCGATATACGTACTGATTGCGGGCGCGGGTTTCGCGGACTGTCGGCGCCAGTCGGCGCGAGCCGGTGCCGTCGCGGCCCACGACAAAGAGACCGCCGCCGTCGAACTGGCCCGGGCCGGTCGGCGAGTTGTATTGTCCGAGCGTAAACAGCAGCCGGTCATCGCCGACCCAGGTCACGCCCTGCACGTCGAAATCCTCAAACGAGGTGAGGAGCGTGCCCTTGCGGGTGTCCATATCCATGACCATGAGGTTCAGCCGCCCTTTGTACGGGGCGGTGGCGGCGAGGTATTTGCCGGATTTCGACAGGGTCGGACTTGCCAGTTGCGGTTTCTTCCAGATGTCCTCGATGCTTAGCATCTGCGCGCTGGCACCGGTTGCGAGGGCCAGCGCCAGGGCGCATGCCGTAACGAATTTCTGCATTTCTTCTCCGTGACAGTTCACTTGTTTCTGATGCAAACGAGCATAGACGACAGTTTGCGGTCGTCGTTCGTAGCCCGTCGCAATCTGTCGTCGTTCGTCTGAATGTGAAATCTATCCGGCGCCGTGGGCACGTTCCCGCCATCGGGCGAGTCGGCGAAATTATGAAAACAGGCGCTGCAAATTGGGGGCTACCGCACCGCGAGCGACCCGAATCACGGTGGCATGTGCGTTGTTGCGCGGACACAACGTCAGGTTAACAGCTTTTTCATACAGCCCTTATTGAAAAGGGCTCAGGCAGGAAATTAACTAAAAGTCGACTTATGCCAAAAAAACGCGCTATGCCCTTTGAAATAAAGGTTTCAACAAAAAGTTATATGCTGTTTTTGAGACAGAAAATCCGGTGTTTCAAACCAAAAACACTCCTTTGGTGATCACCGACAGTTGTACGATCACGCCGCAAAATCAAGGAGTTGCACGCAAAGCCCGCAGACGGGAGGCGTTTTCGGCCGGACAGCTCAGGGAATCCCTAACCTGAACGCTAGCTGACAGAACGCTGCCGCTCATGCAGAATGCTCGAGTCATATTCTTGTCATCTTTCGGGGAATCCTATGCACATCAAACGAAAGCACATTGCGATCGCGGTCATCAACGCGATGGCCGTGATGGCGATTTCGGGAACTGCTTACGCGCAGTCTGCGACGCCACAAAAAGTAGAAAAAGTCGAAGTTACCGGGTCCAACATCAAGCGCATCGAAGGCGAATCGGCCAATCCGGTGCAAGTCATTTCCCGTCAGGAAATTGAGCGCTCCGGTGCTGCTACCGTCAATGAAGTGCTGCAACGCATCACCGGCGCCGGCGCCGCGATCGATGACCGCATCACCAACGGCTTCGCCCCCGGTGGCGGCAGCCTTAACCTCCGTGGTCTTGGCTTCAACAGCACCCTGATTCTCGTCAACGGCCGTCGTTTGCCGACCTATCCGTTCGCGCAGCAGATCGGCACGCCACAAGGCTTCAACGACATCAACAACATTCCGCTCGCCGCTGTCGAACGCGTCGAAGTCCTCAAGGATGGCGCATCCGCTATCTACGGTGCGGACGCGGTGGCCGGCGTGGTCAACGTGATCCTGCGTCAGGACTATCGCGGTGTTGAAGTTTCTGCCGGCTACGGCATCTCGTCGCGCAGCGATGGCCAGACCTTCAATGCCAGCCTGACGGCGGGTTTCGGTTCCCTCGCGAGCGATCGTTTCAACATCCTCATGGGTGCGAACTTCTCGACGCGTGATGCAGTTCGCTCGATTGATCGTCCGTGGTCCAAGACCGAAGATCTGCGCCCGGTTGGCGGCGCCGATCGCCGCTCTGCATACGGCTACCCAGGCACCATCATCGACACCGAGACTGGCGCGAGCTATTACAACGCCGGTGGCGTTTGCGGCCCGGATTCACAACGTGGCGGCAACTCTATCCGCGGCGCGTTCTGCCGTTATGACCGTGCGGCCCTCGGCAATGTGCAGGGTGACTCCGACAAGATGGGCATCTACACACGCGGCAATTTCGCGATTACGCCCAACATCACCGCCTTCGCTGAAGTGCTCTTCACGCGTAACAAATTCAAGGGCCTTGGCTGGCCGGCAGGTACCACCGACGACGTCGGTATCGGCACTTACTTCATCCCCGGCGGCCAGGTGGGCAACCCCTTCCCGCACGATGCTGAGGTCTACTACCGCTTCGCCGACGTAGGCAATCGTGGCGACGACGGCACGTCAGACACTTCGCGCCTCGTGCTCGGTGCAAAGGGTACGACCGCCGGCTGGGACTGGGAAGCCGCAGCCAACCTCAATCGCATCAAGATCGACACTTTTGCGACCAACAACGCGCTTAACAGCCGCGTCATGTGCCTGACCAACCCGGGCGCTGCCGCAGGTTACGCCGCTGGTGGTGATCCGCTGGGACTGGGAACGCTGGCGCAGATCTTCGCCGCGAACCCGTCTTACGCTGCCTACTTCCGCAGTGAACTGGCCAAGTGCCCGGCCGCCTTCGCGCAGTTTGGCTACTACAACTACGCCAACCCTGCCGCCAACAAGCCAGGCGTTGCCGCTTACCTGCGTCATGACTCACTGCGTCAGGGCCGCTCGAATCTGGACGGTTTTGACCTGAAGGCTTCACGCGAGCTGTTCCAGTTGCCTGGCGGTCCGCTGGCAATGGCAATCGGTTTCGAGACGCGCAAGGAAAAAGTTTCGGACATTCCGGACATCCAGCTGCAAACGGGTGACACGCTGGCGATCAGCGCCGCACAAGCCTTCGGTGACCGTCGCGTGAGCGCCGCCTACACCGAGTTCAACGCGCCAATCACCAAGTCGCTCGAAGCCAATCTGGCGCTTCGCTACGACAAGTACTCCGGTAACGGTGACTTCGCTGCGACGTCCCCGAAACTGGGCCTTCGCTTCCAGCCTACGCAAAGCATTCTTGTTCGCGCTACCGCGTCCAAGGCATTCCGCGCGCCGTCGCTGTTTGAGACCAGTCCTGCACAGCAAACGTCGTTCACGTTTGGTATTCAGGATCCGATCAAATGCCCGACCTTCAACGAGAACAATCCGGATTGCGTGATCGACGTTCGTCGTGTCGCACAGGGTAACCCGAACCTGAAGGCTGAAAAATCGACAGCCTACACACTGGGTCTCGTACTTGAGCCGACCCGCAATGCAACGGTTTCCGTTGACTTCTGGATGATCGACCGCAAGGACGAAATCGGCGCCTTCGCCGACCAGCTGCTGGTCAACCTGTTCCCGAACGACCCGAACATCGTGGTTCGTGATCAGGCAGGCCGCATCTCGCAGATCAACCAGGTTCCGGTTCAACTGAACAAGACGAAGACGCACGGTGTTGATCTTGAGGTCGCGTTGCGCACGGATCTGGGCTCAAACGGACGTTTGAACTCGAAGTTTGGTCTGAGCTATGTCGGGTCCTACAAGTTCACGACACTTGATGATGCAGGCAAACCGACGGTTGCTGAGTACAACGGTACTTACAACCAGCCGCGCTATCGCACGTCGTGGGACTTCGCCTGGAGCCGTGGCCCATGGGAAGTGTCACTGGGTGGTTACGGCGTAGCCTCTTATCAGGGCCTGGGTCTGAATGCCAAAGTTGGCGCGTTTGAAGTCTGGAATGCAGGTTTGACCTACACCGGCTTCCGCAACCTGAAGATCCGTGCCGGCGTAAACAACCTGCTTGACCGCGGTCCTTCATATAACGACGAAACCAGCGGTTCCAACGCTGGCTACAACCCGCAGTGGGGCGATCCGGTCGGCCGCTTCTACACGGTTGGCGTAACTTACAAGTTCTAACACCGCTATGCTTCGGTGGTTCTGGCCTGCTTCGGCTGGCCGGGACTCCGCATAGTTAAGTTCAACCGATGGCTGTCACTGACGGCCGTCGGTTTTGTTTTTACTTTTTAAGTCGCTTTCACAACGCAGGCTTGCGTCGAGAAAGCACATTTTGTTTTTGACGGCGGCAGCTCACTCGGCGGTTGCTGTTTTGACAGAATGAGAGCGAACGTGCGCTGCCCACAAGGCGTCTTGCGTTCGCAAGACTTCTCACAAGGAATCGATTGTTGTTGGTTACCGTCTCTCGTTATCGGGTTGAGTCGCGTTCGCGATTCCCGTCAGCATGCGCCGCGCGCCATGCCGTGACATCCTGTATCCTTTTGAGTGCTGCTAACGCCGCTGGTGGGCGGGCCAGCTCTTGCGCGACATGTTAGTGGCGCGTTGCTTGCTACCATGCGTTACATTCCCCTTTCAATCAAATTAGTGTCATGTATGATGTCGTACATCGACGAAGCCACCCGGCAAAAGGAGTTCTCTGTGTCAAATGAAATCAAAAAAGTGATGAAACGTAGTGTCAGCGCGGTGATGGCGACATCGGTGTTGCTCATTTCTCTGGTAAGCGCACCGCTGTCGGTCAGCTTTGCGCAAACTCCGGCCACGCCAGCTGCGCCGGCTGCCAGCTCCACGAGCAGTACGCCGCCAGCAGCAGCTCCTGCCCCAGCACCGGCTCCGACCCCCGCGCCTGCCCCCTTTAGCGCCGCCAAACCCACCGTGGAAAAAGTCGAGAACCCGTACGGCCTCAAGGCGCTGTGGGCTGAGGGCGACGTAGTCGCGAAGACCACGCTCGTCATCATGGTCATCATGTCTATTGGCACCTGGTACATCATGGTCTCCAAGCTCGTTGAGCTCTCCAAGATCGGTCGTCAGGCCAAAGCAGCAGAAAAGAGCTTCTGGGCAGCGCCTTCAGTGTCACAAGGGGTGGAATCGCTCAAAGAGCAGAGCCCCTTCCGTTTCATCGCAGAAGCGGGGCTGGAAGCTACCAAAAAACACGAAGGTCTGCTCGCACACATCAGCTTCAGCGATTGGACGACGCAGTCGATTCAGCGTGCGACTGACAGCGTACAAAGCAATCTGCAGAACGGCCTCGCATTTCTCGCAACTGTCGGCTCGACCGCCCCGTTCATTGGTCTCTTCGGTACCGTTTGGGGTATCTACAACGCACTGGTGAAAATTGGTGTCTCCGGCCAGGCTTCGATCGACAAAGTTGCCGGTCCCGTCGGCGAAGCGCTCATCATGACGGCCATCGGTCTCGCCGTCGCGGTGCCGGCGGTGCTGGGCTACAACTTCATCGTCCGTCGCAATAAGACCACCATGGATCGCATCCGCAACTTCGGTTCCGATCTGCATTCGGTGCTCATTGCCTCGGGCAAGAAATAGACCCCGACAGCCTGCTCACTTCACACACAACCGGAAAGCCTGAATCATGGGCATGAACGTAGGCAGCGCCTCGGGCGACGAGGACCAGATCAACTCGAGCA